>CAMLCW010000093.1 GCA_946478645.1 uncultured Variovorax sp. | reverse complement strand
GGCGAGCCGTTTCTTCATCGACAGCACCGCGCGGTCCTTGCTGAGCAGCAGTGCGCGGTGCGCCACGGCCAGGTCGATGAAGACCTGGTCGTCGGGATCGCTGCAGACGCAGGGCGCGCGCGGCGGAAGCGCGTCGACGCGGCGCACGCGCGCGTCGAAGTCCGCGAGCACCGCCGCCACTTCGAGGCCGCGCTGCAGCCTGCGCCGCGCGACCAGCGGATAGCCGAGCACGCGCTCGAGTTCGGTGCGCATGGGCGTGGTCACGAGCCAGTGCAGGTCGCCCGCAGCCAGCGCGGCGGCCAGCGGCGCGATGTCGGGGTTCTCGAACACCAGCAGGTCGAGCGCGATGTTGGTGTCGATCACCACGAACGCGCCGGTGTCGGCGGGGCGGCCTGCCGTCACGCTACGCGGGCTTGCGCGCCGAGCCGGCCACCATGTCGAAGCGGAACAGCCGGCACTCGATCGGGCCGTTCCACATCGGCACGCGGCGCGACTCCTTCAGGCGCATGCGCTTGGGCAGCTTGAGGTCGGGCGTGAGCACCCAGGCGGTCCAGCCGGCGTAGTTCTTCTTCCAGTGCGAGGCGAGCTGCGGAAAGAACTCGCCGCTATCGCCATCGCCTTCGCCCTCGCCGGACTGGCCGCCGGTCTGCGCCGCCTCACGTGCGCCGAAGCGCGCGACGCCGCCCACCTCGATGCGCTCCCCGTACGGCGGGTTGAGCATGATCACGCCGCCATCGGCCGGCGGCATGCGCTGCAGCGCGTCGCCGCCGCGGAACTCGATCGCCTCGGCCACGCCGGCACGCTCGGCATTGCGCTCGGCGAAGTCGACCATGCGGTGCGAAACGTCAGAGCCGAAGATCGCGACCTCGCGCGGCTTCGCGGCCGCCTCCGCTTCGCTGCGCAGCGTGTTCCAGACATGGGCCTGGAAAGGCAGCAGCTTCTCGAAGCCGAAGCGCCGCAGCCAGCCGGCCGGCATGCCGCGCGCGATCTGCGCCGCCTCGATGGCGATGGTGCCGCTGCCGCAGCACGGGTCGTACAGCGGCTCGGCGGCGACCTCGCCGGTCTCGGGATTCCACCAGCCGCTCGCGGCCAGCATGGCCGCGGCCAGCGTCTCCTTGAGCGGCGCATCGCCCTTGTCCTGGCGCCAGCCGCGCTTGAAGAGCGGCTCGCCCGAGGTGTCGATGTAGAGCGTGCAGGTGTCGGTGGTCAGGTGCGCGAAGACGCGGCAATCGGGCCACTGGGTCTCGATGCTCGGCCGCACGCCGTTCGCCTTGGCGCGGAAGCGGTCGGCGATCGCGTCCTTGATGCGCAAGGTGGCGAAGTTCAGGCTCTGCAGCGGGCTGTGTTGCGCGGTGGTCTCGATCTTGAAGGTCTGCTTCGGCGTGAACCAGATCTCCCAGGCCACGCCGCTCGCGATGGCATAGAGGTCGTTCTCGCTGCGGTACGGCGCCTGCGCCAGTTCGACCAGCACGCGCTGGGCCAGCCGGCTGTGCAGGTTGAGCCGCAGCGCGTCGCGCCATTCGGCGCGCACGCGCACGCCGCCGCGCAGCATCAGCAGGTCGTCGCCGGCGCGGCCGGTCAGCGCATGCACTTCGGCCGCGAGGAATTCCTCGACGCCGGCGGCGCAAGGCAGGAAAAGGGAAAGATCGTTCACGGGGCGCCCTTGTGTTCTACAGCGCCTTGCGCAGGTTGGCCGGCGCGATGCGCAGCGCCTCGCGGTACTTGGCCACGGTGCGCCGCGCGCATTCGATGCCCTGCTCCTTGAGCATCTCGGAAATCTGGCTGTCGGACAGCGGCTTCTTCACGCTCTCGGAGCTCACGAACTGCTTGATCAGCGCACGCACCGCGGTGCTCGACGCATTGCCGCCGGTCTCGGTGCCGAGCGCCGAGCCGAAGAAGTACTTGAGCTCGACGGTGCCGAACGGTGTGGCCATGTACTTGGCGGTGGTCACGCGCGAGATGGTCGATTCGTGCAGGCCGAGCTCGTCGGCGATCTCGCGCAGCACCAGCGGTCGCATCGCGAGTTCGCCATGCACGAAGAAGCTCTTCTGCCGCTCGACGATCGCATTCGACACACGCAGGATGGTGTCGAAGCGCTGCTGGATGTTCTTGATGAACCAGCGCGCCTCCTGCAGCCGCTGCGACAGCGCCTGGCTGCCCTCGCCCTTGTGCGACTTGAGCGCGCCGGCATAGATGTCGTGCACGCGCAGCCGCGGCATCACCTCGGGGTTGAGCATGACGCGGAACCGCGCGTTGCTGCCGCGGCCGACCTTGGTGACGATGACGTCGGGAATGACGATGTTGCGCTCGACGTCGACGAAGCGGCGCCCGGGCTTGGGCTCGAGGCGCGAGATGACCTGCAGCGCCGCGCGCACCAGCTCCTCGCTGCTGCGCGTGAGCGTGGCGAGCCGCTTGAAGTCGCGCCGCGCGAGCAGCTCGAGCGGCTGCTTGCAGATGGCGAGCGCGGTCTTGCGCACGAGCGCCTGCTGCTCGGTCTCGCCCTCGCTCGCCATCGCGCGCAGCTGGATGCTCAAGCATTCGCCGAGGTCGCGCGCGCCGACGCCCGCGGGCTCCAGGCTCTGCAGCAGGCCGAGCGCGACCTGGAAGTGATGCACCAGTTCGTCGAACTGGTCGTTGTCGTCCCCCGCGAGGCCCGAGGCCAGCGACGGCAGCGAGTCTTCGAGATAGCCGTCGTCGTTGAGCGACTCGATCAAAAAGCGCAGCGCCGCGCGGTCGTTCTCCTCGAGCCGCAGGCTCAGGGCCTGGCGGTGCAGGAACGACTGCAGCGACTCCTGGCTGCGCGCGAGTTCGGTGGCGTCGGCACGCTCGTCGTCGCCGAGGTTGTTCTGGCGCGCCGGCGCATCGCCGCCCCACTCGCTGTCGTCGGGCGCCATGTCGACGGTGCCGTCGCCTTCCCAGTCGGGCTCGCGCTCGGCGATGTCGGCGGCAGGGCCGTCGGCGTCGGTGGCGGGCGTCGTGCTCTCGGCCGGTGCCGCAGCGGCGGCGCTGGCGGCTGGCGCCGCGGCGAATTCACCCTCGCCCGCTTCAGCCAGCTCGTCGCGCGGCACGGGGGTGTCGATCGCGTCGAGGCCGAATTCCTCGCGCGCCGCTTCTTCGGCGGTGCGTTCGAGAAAAGGGTTCTCGTCGAGCATCTGCTCGACTTCCTGGCTCAGTTCGAGCGTGGAAAGCTGGAGCAGCCGAATCGACTGCTGCAGCTGGGGCGTGAGCGCCAGGTGCTGCGAAACGCGAAGGGACAGCCCTTGCTTCATGGAGACCCGCCCCTCCCCTACATCCGGAAGTGCTCGCCGAGGTACACCCTGCGTACTTCGGCGTTGTCGACGATCTCCGCGGGCGTGCCTTGTGCCAGCACATGCCCGTCGCTGATGATGAAAGCGTGGTCGCAGATGCCCAGCGTCTCGCGCACGTTGTGGTCGGTGATGAGCACGCCGATGCCGCGCTCCTTGAGGAAGCTGATGATGCGCTGGATCTCGATCACCGCGATCGGATCGATGCCGGCGAAGGGCTCGTCCAGCAGGATGAAGCGCGGCTGCGTGGCGAGCGCGCGGGCGATCTCGACGCGGCGCCGCTCGCCGCCCGAGAGCGCGAGCGCGGGCGAATCGCGCAGGTGGTCCACGCGCAGGTCGGCCAGCAGGGCCGCGAGGCGTTCCTCGGTGCGCTGCTTCGACAGCGGCACGGGCTTGCCGCTGGCGTCGGGCTCGCGCTGGAGCTCGAGCACGGCGCGCACGTTCTCTTCGACGCTGAGCTTGCGGAAGATCGAGGCTTCCTGGGGCAGGTAGCTCAGGCCCATGCGCGCGCGGCGGTGGATCGGCATGTGGGCGATGGGTTCACCATCGATCGAGATCTCGCCCGCATCGGCGCGCACCAGGCCCACGATCATGTAGAACGAGGTGGTCTTGCCCGCGCCGTTCGGCCCGAGCAGCCCTACGACCTCGCCCTTCTGCACATCGAGCGAGACGTCCTTCACGACCTTGCGGCTGCCGTAGCTTTTCTGCAGGCCGCGCACCACGAGGCGGCTGCCGGGTGCGGCTTCGGTGGTCGGGGGTGCGGCGGCCTCGGTCACTTGCGCCCTTCGTCGAGCGTGGTGGACGAGCGCAGGCCGGTGCCGCGGGCGGGCTGCGGCGCCGCGGGGGCGCCGGGCCGGGCCGGGGTTGTTGCGCCGGGCGCAGGCGCCGTGGCCGACTTGGGCGTCAGGATGGTGCGCACGCGGCCGCCCGGCTTTGCGTTGACGGCGGTGTTCGGCGGCACGGTGGAGCCGTTGACGGTGTAGGTGTCGTTGCTCTGGTCGTAGACGATCAGGGCGCCCTGGCTCTCGTCGTTGGGCGTCGCGCCGATCAGCCGGCGCATCACCGCGTTGCGGATGAATTTGACGTTGTCGGCGCGGCTGTCGTACTCGATCACCTCGGCCTCGCCCTCGATCCACTCGTCGGGCGCATTGCGCTTCTGCTTGTAGTACGCCCGCTTGCCCGGCGCCGCCGTGACCACGCCGTACTGGTAGCCCTCGGCGTCCTGGCGCACCTCGATGCGCGCGCCGCGGATGATGATCGTGCCCTTCGTGACCACCACGTTGCCCGTGAAGACGCTGGTCTGCTTGAGGTCGTCGTAGCGCATCGCGTCCGACTCGATGTTCATCGGCTTGGTGCGGTCTGCGGTCTCGGCCTGGGCACCCGCGGCGAGGCCGGCCAGCAGCAGCACGCCCGCGGCCAGCCGGCCGAGGCGACGAAGAAGGGGGGTGGTGTGGGGGTAGGAGTGCAATGTCATAGAGGCACGAAACTTGCTCTGCATTGTATGGCCGGATGGCGCCGGCCTTGGGCGCACCGATGAAAAAGCCCGCTCGCGCGGGCTTGTTCGATTCGGTCGGGCGCGCAGCGTCTGCGCCTCCCCAAAAAGGGCTCAGCCCTTCTTCGCTTCGCCGACCAGGTGTTCGGTGACCTGCAGCGCGCGGGTCATGCTGCCGGCGGTCTCGCCGTCGACATACCAGCGCCCCGCCACGGCCAGCGCCGGCACGCCGGCCACGCGGTAGGCGTCGGTCAGCTGCGCGGCGCGCTTGGCCTTGCTCGCGACGCCGAAGGAGGTGAACACTTCCTTGAACTTGGCGCCGTCGATGCCGTTGGCCGACACCCAGGCGACGATGTTGGCATCGCCGGTGAGGTTCTGGCGCTGGCGGTGGATCGCCGTGAAGATCTTCGGCTGGAACTCGTCGACCTTGCCGAGTGCTTCGAGCGCGTAGTAAAGGCGCTGCTTGGCTTCGACGTCGTTGCCGACGAAAGGCACCGGCACGCGGCGGAAGGCCACTTCCTTCGGCGCCTTCTTGAGCCAGGCCTCGAGGTGGGGCTCGAAGTCGCTGCAGTGCGGGCAGTTGTACGAGAAGAACTCGACCACCTCGACCTTGCCCGCGGGCGCGTCGACCGGCACGCGCTTGTCGAGCACGAGGTAATCCTTGCCCGCCTTCGGTGCCGGCGCCTGGGCATGCGCGGCGTTCCCGGCCAGCGAAAGCAGGCCGAGCGAACTGGCGGCGAGCGAAAAGTCACGACGTTTCATGAAAGGGTTCTCCTGTGGGTACGGCTTTACAGAGCCGGCGCGCGGCGGGGAGTTCCCTCGCACGCGGCGCGCCTCGGGCGTGAATGGTGCCGGCGAATGGCGCGGGGCGGAGCTTAAGGGCTATTCGTGGCGGTCGCGCGGCGGCGCTTCTCAGCGCTGGACGCGCACGAGCGCCGATTCGAGGCCGCCGCTGTCGAGCCGCTCCTTCAGGCGGTCGGCCTCGTCCTTCTTGTTGAACGGACCCGCGCGCACGCGAAAGACCGTGCGGCCCGCCTGCTCGCGCTCGGTGACCCGGGCCTCGACGCCCATCAGCGAGAGCTTGGCGCGGTGCGCCTCGGCATCCTGGTTGGTGCGGAAGGCGCCGGCCTGCACGAAGTACATGAACGGGTCGGCGCCGGAGTTGCTGCTGCTGGGCGCGGCCGAAGCGACGGTCGTGCTGCCGCCGTTGCCACCGCCGGCGCGCGCGCGGGCCAGGTCGCCGAGCGGATCGTTCGACGGCGGCAGGGCATTGGCCTCGGCCGGCTGCGGTGCCGGGCGCACGGGCCGCGGCGCCACCACCACGGGCACCGGTGGTGCGGGCGGAGCCGCGCCAGGCGGCACGGCGGCGCTGTTCTCGCCGCCGGCCGGCGCCACCGGGCCACTCGCGGCCGGGGGCTTGGGCGCCGAGCCCGCCTTGCCCGCGAGCGGCGCGTTCGGGTCCCAGTCGCGGTTCTTGCGTGCCTCGGCCTCGTCCTGCTCGGGGCCGCCGCGCTGCGTCTTGGTCACGAAAGGAATCGGCACCTTCGTCACGTAGACCGCGATGCCGAGCGCGACGCCGAGTCCGAGCACCAGGCCGACGATCAGCCCGATGACGATGTTGCCGCGGTGTCTGTTTCTCTTCTTCTGCTTCATGGTGAGGTTCACATCTTGCTCGGCGCACTGACGCCGAGGATCGCGAGGCCATTGTGCAGCACCTGTGCACAGGCCGCGACGAGCGCCAGCCGCGCCAGCCGGACCGGCTCCTCGTCCACCAGGATGCGCTCCGCGTCGTAGTAGCTGTGGTAGCTGGCGGCCAGTTCGCGCAGGTAGAAAGTGACGTCGTGCGGCGCGAAGTCCTTCGCCGCGGCCGTGAGCATCGCGGGGTACTTGGCCAGCTGCAGCATCAGCGCCTGGGCCGCCGGGCTTTCGAGCGGCGACAGGTCGACCTGCGCGAGCGTGGCCGCATCGCCGCCCCAGCCCGCGAGCACGGAGCAGATGCGCGCGTGCGCGTACTGCACGTAATAGACCGGGTTGTCGTTGTTCTTGGCCACGGCCAGGTCGACGTCGAAGGTGTACTCGGTGTCGGGCTTGCGGCTCAGGAGGAAGAAGCGCACCGCGTCGGTGCTGGTCCACTCGATCAGGTCGCGCAAGGTGACGTAGCTGCCCGCGCGCTTGCTGATCTTGACCTCTTCGCCGCCCTTCATCACACGCACCATGGTGTGCAGCACGTAGTCGGGGTAGCCCTCGGGAATGCCCACGCCCGCGCACTGCAGGCCCGCGCGCACCCGCGCGATGGTGCCGTGGTGGTCGGTGCCCTGGATGTTGATGACCTTGTGGAAGCCGCGCTCCCACTTGGCGATGTGATAGGCGACGTCGGGCACGAAATACGTGTACGTGCCGTCCTGCTTCTTCATCACGCGGTCCTTGTCGTCGCCGAACTCGGTCGACTTCAGCCAGAGCGCGCCATCCTGCTCGTAGGTCCTGCCCGCGGCCACGAGCCGCTTCACGGCTTCGTCGACACGGCCGCTGGTGTAGAGGCTCGATTCGAGGTAGTACTGGTCGAAGCGCACGCGGAACGCCTGCAGGTCGAGGTCTTGTTCGCGGCGCAGGTAGGCCACGGCAAATTCGCGGATCGCGTCGATGTCGTCGATGTCGCCGCTCGCGGTGACCTCGCGGTCTTCGCACTTCACGGTCTTCCTGGCCTTGAACTCCTCGGCGATGTCGGCGATGTAATCGCCGTTGTAGGCCGGTGCCTTCTCGCCGCTCGGCCATTCGGGGTCGCCGGGCTTGAAGCCGCGCGCGCGCAGTTGCGTGCTGTTCGCGAGCGTCTGGATCTGCACGCCGGCGTCGTTGTAGTAGTACTCGCGCCAGACCGTATCGCCCTGCGAGGCGCGCAGGTTGCAGATCGCGTCGCCGAGCGCGGCCTGACGGCCGTGGCCCACGTGCAGCGGCCCGGTCGGATTGGCCGAGACGAACTCCACCAGCACCTTCTCGCCAGTCGGCGGCTGCTGGCCGAAGGCATCGCCCGCGGCCAGCACCTCGCGCACGATCTGCTGCTTGGCGGCGGGCTTGAGGCGGATGTTGAGGAAACCGGGACCGGCGATCTCGATCGCTTCGACCCACTGGCCGAACGCGGGCGTGGCAAGCAGTGCCGCGCTGAGTTCTTCAGCGAGTTCGCGGGGCTTGCGCCCGAGCGGCTTGGCAAGCTGCATTGCCGCCGTGGAGGCGAAATCGCCGTGGGCCGCCACCTTCGGCGACTCGAAGGCAGCCTTTGCGCCGGCGCCGGGCGAGAGTGATTCGAGCGTGTTCGCGAGTGCCGCGAGCAGCTCCTGTTTGACCAATAGCATCGCGGAATTTTACCGGGGGCAAACCCGGACCCGGGTGACATTCGTCATCCAATTGCTACCTGCGCCCGTTAGGATGGCCGGCCCCCGGGTCGGGGCGCCTGTCGCAACACCTTCCAGAAGGACGTACCCCATCATGAAAAAGCTCCTCTCCCTGGTCGCTTCCGCCGCTGCCCTCGGCGCCTGCCTCTCCTTCGGTGCCGCCCAGGCGCAGGACAAGGCCGCCACCCCGGCCATGCCCGCCGCGACTGCACCGGCCACCGGTGCGAACTGCGAAGCCAAGGCCGTGGACAAGAACGGCAAGGCCCTGGCCGGCGCCGCCAAGGCCAGCTTCCTCAAGAAGTGCGAGAAGGATGCCCAGGCCGCCGCAACGCCCGCCTGCGCCGCGAAGGCGGTCGACAAGAATGGCAAGGCGCTGGCCGGCGCCGCAAAGAACAGCTTCATGAAGAAGTGCGAGGCCGACGCGAAGGGTTGACCACCCCCGTTTTGCTGCCGCTACGCGGCAGTCATTTGCCGAAACCGCGGGCGAGGAAAACGGCCACCAGTGGGATCAGCGCGATCAGGTGCGCCTGCACCATCACCAGCTTGCGCGTCTTGCGCACCTCGGCCTCGGCCGGCAGCTTGCCGCTGGCGCGCAGCGTCTTGCGCCAGCGCAGGTAGGTCAGCGTCGGAAAGATCGACAGCACGCCGACGACGATGAAGAGGCCGACCTTCACGTGCAGCAGCGGATTGGTCCAGTACCAGGCGGTGCCCTTCACGCCCCACCAGGTGCGCGCGATGCCGGTGGCGAGCACCGTGATTGCGGCGATGCCGTAGACCATGTCGACGCGCGCGAGCCGCTCGACCACGGCGGCATTGAGCCACTCGACGCGGCACAGCGCCGCCTCGCTCGAGATGAAGACGACCATCGTGAGGATGGCCAGCAGATGGACGTAGGCGAGGATGGCTTCGAGGGTCATCGTGGCGTTCTTTTCTTCGGCGTCGTTGCGGGACATGTTTGCAAATGCAAGCGGATTGTGCCGCGAGTCGTGCCGCGCGTTGCCGGGCTCAGCGCCTGCCACCCCAGAATTCGGGCCGTCCGTACTGGTCCTTGAGGAAATCCAGCCACAGCCGCACGCGCAGCGGCAGGTGCTTGGTGCCGGTGAAGACGGCGTAGATGCCGTTGGGCGGCGCGGCGAATTCGTCGAGCAGCGGCACCAGCAGGCCGGCATCGATCTCGGCCTCGACCTCCCAGGTGCTGCGCCACGCGATGCCGTGGCCCGCGAGGCACCAGTCGTGCAGCACCTGGCCGTCGGAGCAATCGAGCGGGCCTTCGGGCCGCAGGTGGATCAGTTCCTCGCCGCCGCCTTCGGTCGGTACGCGAAAGGCCCAGCCGCGCGTCTGCGAAGCATCGCTCGACAGCGTGAGGCAGGCGAAGCGCGACAGCGCGCTCGGATGTTCGGGCCGGCCGTAGCGGCGCACGAACTCGGGTGTGGCCACGCAGCGGCGGCGGTTGTCGGCCAGCCGCACGCTCACGAGCGATGAATCGGGCAAGTCGCCCACGCGCACCGCGCAGTCGAAGCTCTCGCCGCGCACGTCGACCACGCGGTCGCTGAGGTTGAGCGAGATCGTCACCTCGGGATGCAGCGCATGGAAGCGCGGCACCAGCGGCGCGACGTGACGCCGCCCGAAGCCCGCCGGCGCGGTGATGCGCAAATGGCCGCTGGCCTTGACGCCGCCGGCGCTGACGCTGGCTTCGGCGTTGGCGAATTCCGTCAGCAGGCGCTGGCAATCCTCGAGGAAGGCGCTGCCTTCGTGCGTGAGCGTGATGCGCCGCGTGGTGCGCACCAGCAGCTTGACGCCGAGCCGTGCCTCGAGCGCATCGAGCCGCCGCCCGATGATCGCGGGCGCCACGCCCTCGGCTTTGGCCGCGGCCGTGAGACCGCCGCGGGTGGCCACCGAGACGAAGGATTCGAGTTGCTTCAGGCGGTCCATGGCGAGCGAACTATATCGCCGGACCTTCGCGAACTCAGGCCGCGCCGCCTTCGCGCCGTGCCTCGAAAGCCGCGATCTCGGCCTCGCCGTAGCCCACTTCGCGCAGCAGCTCCGCCGTGTGCTCGCCCACGGCCGGCGGCTGCAGCCGGATGCCGGGCCGCTCGCCGTCGAGCGTGAACGGCATCAGCGGCACCTTGGCCATGTGGCCGTCGTTCATGCGCACCGGCGCGAGGCCGCCGGTGGCGTTCAGGTGCGGATCGTCGAACAGTTCCTGCGGCTTGGTGATGGGCGCGAAGGGCAACTCGTGGCGCTCGAACACCGCGCTGAGCTCGGCCGCGCTGTAGCCCGCGAGGTGCGAGCGCAGCATCGGCATCATCCACTCGCGCGCACGCACGCGGTCGTTGTTGGTGGCGAGGCGCGGGTCGGCCAGCATCTCCTCGAGACCGAAGGCCTTGCAGAAGACGGCCCACTGCTTGTCGCTCACCGCAGCCAAAAAGATCTGCTCGCCGTCCTTCACGGTGAAGACGTCGTACACGGCCCAGGCCGAGATGCGGCTGGGCATCGGGTCGGCGGCCTTGCCCGTGGCGGCGAACTGCATCATGTGCTGCGCCACCAGGAACACGTTGTTCTCGAACAGCGCCGACTGCACCTCGCAGCCCTTGCCGGTGAGCTCGCGCTGGCGCAGCGCGGCCATCGCGCCGATGGCGCCGAACATGCCGCCCATGATGTCGTTCACGCTGGTGCCGGCGCGCAGCGGATCGCCCGCGCGGCCGGTCATGTAGGCCAGGCCGCCCATCATCTGCACCACTTCGTCGAGCGCGGTGCGGTGCTCGTAGGGGCCGGGCAAGAAGCCCTTGTGGCTCACGTAGATCAGGCGCGGGTTGAGCTTGCTCAGGCTCTCGTAGTCAAGCCCGAGCTTCTTCATCGTGCCGGGCTTGAAGTTCTCGCTCACGATGTCGGCGGTGGCCACGAGGCGCAGCGCGGCCTCCACGCCCTCGGGCGTCTTCAGGTCGAGCGCGATGCTCTTCTTGTTGCGGTTGAAGGCCGGAAAGAAGCCCGAGCCCGAGCCGAGCAGGCGCCGCGTGCTGTCGCCTTCGAGCGGCTCGACCTTGATGACCTCGGCGCCGAGGTCGGCCAGCAGCAGCCCGCAGGTCGGGCCCATGACCATGTGCGTGAACTCGACGACGCGGATGCCGGCGTAGGGCAAGGGGAACGAACTGTCTGTTGTCATTGTGTGGTGCTGGTTGGCGGAACGAAGCCCTTGGGCAGGCCGGCCTCGGGCGTCATGCCGTAGACCGGTTCGCCGGGCAGGCCGGCCATGAGCGGCGCGCGCGCCGCGATGAGTTTTTCGATGTCGATGCCGGTGCGCACGCCCATGGCCTCGAACATGAAGACCAGGTCTTCGGTGACCGCATTGCCCGAGGCGCCGGGCGCGTAGGGGCAGCCGCCGAGCCCGCCGAGCGAAGCGTCGAAGGTGCGCACGCCTTCGTCCCACGCGGCCAGGCAGTTGGCGATGCCGAGGCCGCGCGTGTTGTGCATGTGGGCCGCGCCCGCATGGTCGCCGAGTTCGGCCCGCAGCCGCCTGAACAGGCGCCGCACCTGCGCCGGGTTGGCGTAGCCCACGGTGTCCGACAGCCCTGCCTCCTGCGCGCCGGCCGCGATGCACTGCGCCGCGAGCCGGATCACGTCGTCCTCGGGCACCAGGCCCTGCAGCGTGCAGCCGAAGGCGGTGGAGATGCCGGCCTCGAGCTTCACCTGCGGCGCGAGCGCGTCGCGCAGCTCGGCGATCGCGCGCACCTCCTCGACCATCTCGGCCGGCGTCTTGCGCACGTTGGCGAGCGAATGCGCCACGCTCGCGGAGACCGGCATCGTGAGCTTGTGCACGCCGGCTTCGAGCGCGGCCTGCGCGCCCCGGCGGTTGGGCACCAGCGCCACCACGGTGAGCCCGGGCAGCGTGGCCGCATGGCGCACCACCTCGGCGGCATCGGCCATCTGCGGCAGCAGCTTCGCGGGCACGAAGGAAGCGACCTCGATCTCGCGCAGCCCGGCGGCATGCAGCGCGTCGATCCAGCGCAGCTTGGCGGCCGTGGGCATGGTGGCCGCGACCGATTGCAGGCCGTCGCGCGGGCCGACCTCGCTGATGAGGACGTCGGGGGATGTCATCGGCTGTTCCGGGTGAGGAGATGGAGAAAGAAGGCGGGCCGTCTTGACCGTTCTGTTCTGCAGAACTATATTCTGTTCAACAGAATTACACTTCCGAAGCGGGCCTGCTGTCAAGGCGAAGACCCCATCCAACCAGCCATGCCGCGCAAAGCCCAGACCGAATCGATCGCCGACCGCCATGCCGCGCCCGGCGGCGCCGCCGCGGTCGACCGCGCGCTGAGCCTGCTCTCGGCGTTCGGGCCCGGCGACGAGGCGCTCTCGCTCGCGCAGTTCGCCCAACGCACGCAGCTCTACAAGAGCACCGCGCTGCGCCTGCTGGCGTCGCTCGAGCATGCGCGCTTCGTGCGCCGGCAGGACGACGGCCGCTATGCGCTCGGCGCCGAGATCGCGCGCCTGCATGGCGTGCATGCCGCGGCGCAGTCCACGCTTGACCGCATCGTGTTGCCGGTGCTGCGCGCGCTGGCCGCGGCCACCGGCGAAAGCGCCGCCTACCACGTGCGGCAGCCGCAAGGCGAAAACGGCTGGGTGCGGCTGTGCCGCTTCCGCGTCGATTCGGCGCACCTCGTGCGCGACCATGTGCGCGCGGGCGACCTGCTGCCGAACGACCGCGGCGCCGGCGCGCGCGTGCTGATCGCCTGGGGCCCCGAGGCCGAATGGCCGCCCGAGGGCAGCAGCGAGCGCTCGCTCTTCGAAACCGTGCGCGCCCAGGGCTATTGCGCGCTCGTGGGCGACCGCGCGGCCGAACTCGCGGGCATCTCCGCGCCGGTGTTCCACGCCGACGGCCGCCTCGCCGCGGCGCTCACGCTGACGATGCCGGCGCACCGCTATGACGCGCGCCATATCGCGCCGGTGTGCGCGGCGGCGCGGGAGTTGGTGGTTTAGGGAAGCGGGAGCGGGAGCGGGAGCGGACTACCGGACGCAGAGGGCGCAGAGGTTTCGCAGAAGACGCGAAAGGAATACCAAATTTTCGGGATCGCGCGTGGCTGACCGCCCTGCCCCTCCCGCAAAGTGGCGCAGCGCCCGCGCCACGCGGCCCCTTCATTCATTCGGCTGTTCTTCTGCGACCTCTGCGAAACCTCTGCGCCCTCTGCGTCCGGTAATCCGAATTCCACGCCGCGAACACCCCCCAATCCCCAAAGCACCAGCGATTACCCTCATTCATGTCACCGATAAATCCCACTTTCAGCTATTACTGCATATAGCGGTATCGAATAAAGTGCAGGTTATGGATGGCCCGACGCGCCCGCGTCCGCCCGCTTTCCCAGCACATCCCCACACCGACCGCATTCGCTTCCAAGGAGAAAAGAACATGACCGCCCGCACCACCGCCCACCGGCTCGAAGTGGCGACCGAACTGCACCGCTTCATCGAAGACAAGGTCCTGCCCGCCAGCGGCGTGGCGAGCGACGTGTTCTGGAAGGGGTTCGACGAAATCGTGGCCGACCTCGCGCCCAAGAACCTCGCGCTGCTCGCCGAGCGCGACCGCCTGCAGGCCGAGCTCGACGGCTGGCACAAGAAGAACCCCGGCCCGATCGCCGACATGCCGGCCTACCGCGCCTTCCTCGAGAAGATCGGCTACCTGCTGCCGCAGCCCAAGGGCGTGAAGGCCACCACCGCCAACGTCGACGACGAGCTCGCGCTGCAGGCCGGCCCGCAACTGGTGGTGCCGATCCTCAATGCGCGCTACGCGCTCAACGCCGCGAATGCGCGCTGGGGCTCGCTGTACGACGCGCTCTACGGCACCGACGCGATCCCCGAGACCGACGGCGCCGAGAAGGGCCAGGGCTACAACCCCGTGCGCGGCGCCAAGGTGATCGCGTTCGCGCGCAACGTGCTCGACCAGGCCGCGCCGCTCGTGAACGGCTCGCACAAGAACGCCACCGGCTACAGCGTGAAGGACGGCCAGCTCGTGGTCGCGCTGCAAGCCGGCAGAAGCACCGCGCTGGCCGACCCGGCGCAGTTCGTCGGCTACCAGGGCGATGCCGCGGCGCCGTCGTCGGCGCTGCTCAAGCACAACGGTATCCACCTCGACATCCGCATCGACCGCAGCACGCCCATCGGCAAGGACGATCCTGCCGGCGTGAGCGACCTGGTGCTCGAGGCCGCGCTCTCGACCATCCTCGACCTCGAGGACTCGGTGGCGGTGGTCGATGCCGCCGACAAGGTGGTCGCGTATTCGAACTGGCTCGGGATCGTCGAAGGCTCGCTGACCGAACAGGTCGCCAAGGGCGGCAAGACCTTCACGCGCGGCCTGAACCCCGACCGCGAATACACCGGCGCCAACGGCCAGCCGCTCAAGCTGCATGGCCGCTCGCTGATGTTCCTGCGCAACGTCGGCCACCTGATGACCAACCCGGCCGTGCTGTACGACGGCGGCAAGGAAAT
>CAMLCW010000092.1 GCA_946478645.1 uncultured Variovorax sp. | reverse complement strand
ACCAGCTACAAGGACCGCGGCGGCAAGTACCAGGGCCAGCGCGGCGTCACGCTGCCCAAGACCTGAGGTTTTCAGGCCGCTGACCGCCGGTTACGCGGCCGTCGCCAGGGCCCATTAACATCCGTCGACGATCCGGCAACTTCGAAGCGCCGGCAAGGAGAAAAGCGATGAGATGGGAAGGCAACGAACAATCCGAGAACGTCGAGGACCGCCGCAGCGGCGGGGGCGGCGGTGGCGGCTTCATCGGCGGCCGGGGCATCGGCATCGGCACCATCGCGGTCGCGCTGATCGCAGGCTGGATCTTCGGCATCAACCCGCTCACCGTGCTGAGCCTGCTGAGCGGCGGCGGCCCGGAGCAGGTCCAGGTGCAGCAGCAACAACAAGGCCCGGCGCACAAGCCTCCGGCAAACGACCGCGAGGCGGCCTTCGTTTCGACCGTGCTGCGCAACACCGAGGTGGTGTGGAGCGGCATCTTCCGCCAGAACGGCGGCACCTACCAGCCGCCGCGGCTGGTGCTGTTCCGCGGCGCCACGCCCACGGCCTGCGGCACCGGCGAATCGGCGATGGGCCCGTTCTACTGCCCCGGCGACAAGAAGGTCTACATCGACCTGGGCTTCTACGACACGCTCAAGAACCAGCTCGGCGCGCCCGGCGAATTCGCGCAGGCCTACGTGATCGCGCATGAGGTCGGCCACCACGTGCAGGACGAGCTCGGCATCACCGCCAAGGTCGACGGCATGCGCAGGCGCCTGAGCCAGTCGCAGAACAATGCGCTGAGCGTGCGCGTCGAGCTGCAGGCCGACTGCTTCGCGGGCATCTGGGCGCACCATTCGCAGGAGTCGAAGAAGTGGCTCGACCCGGGCGACATCGAGGCCGCCATGAACGCCGCGCAGAAGATCGGCGACGACGCGCTGCAGCGTTCGGCGGGCCGCGCGGTGGTGCCCGACAGCTTCACGCACGGCTCGAGCGCGCAGCGCCAGCGCTGGTTTGGCACCGGCTACCAGACCGGCGACGTGAAGTCGTGCGACACCTTCAACGCCCGCACGCTCTGAGCGAAGCCGCGCAAGCTCTCGCCGACACTCGCTGTAACGCTATGAAATAAGTAGCAACGCGCGCTTCGCGGGCGTTGTCATCGAGTCTTCACTGCCCTTTTTTGCGGCAATGCGACAATAGCGGGCTTAATGACAAGCTCCTTCTCCAACCTATCGCTGGCGGAACCGCTGGCGCGCGCCGTAGCCGAAATGGGCTACGAGACCATGACGCCGATCCAGGAACAGGCCATTCCGGTCGTGCTTTCGGGCCAGGACGTGATGGGTGCCGCGCAAACCGGCACCGGCAAGACCGCCGCGTTCACGCTGCCCCTGCTGCAGCGCATGCTCAAGCACGAGAACGCGTCCACCTCGCCCGCACGGCACCCGGTGCGTGCGCTGGTGCTGTTGCCCACGCGCGAACTCGCCGACCAGGTGGCCCAGCAGGTCAAGCTGTACGCCAAGTACACCAACCTGCGCAGCACGGTCGTGTTCGGCGGCATCGACATGAAGCCGCAGACGCTCGAGCTCAAAAAGGGCGTCGAGGTGCTGGTGGCCACGCCGGGCCGGCTGCTCGACCACATCGAGGCCAAGAACGCGGTGCTCAACCAGGTCGAGTACGTGGTGCTCGACGAGGCCGACCGCATGCTCGACATCGGCTTCCTGCCCGACCTGCAGCGCATCCTGAGCTACCTGCCCAAGCAGCGCACCACGCTGCTGTTCTCGGCCACGTTCTCGCCCGAGATCAAGCGGCTCGCGGGCAGCTACCTGCAGAACCCCGTCACCATCGAGGTGGCACGGCCGAACGAAACCGCGTCGACCGTCGAGCAGCGCTTCTTCAGCGTGACCGACGACGACAAGCGCCGCGCGCTCAAGCAGATCGTGAAGCAGCGCGGCATCACGCAGGCCTTCGTGTTCGTCAACAGCAAGCTCGGCTGTGCGCGCCTGGCACGTTCGCTCGAACGCGACGGCCTTCGCACCACCGCGCTGCACGGCGACAAGAGCCAGGACGAGCGCCTGAAGGCGCTGGCCTCGTTCAAGGCCGGCGAGGTCGACCTGCTGGTGTGCACCGACGTCGCGGCCCGCGGGCTCGACATCAAGGACGTGCCCGCGGTGTTCAACTTCGACATCCCGTTCAACGCCGAAGACTACGTGCACCGCATCGGCCGCACCGGCCGTGCCGGTGCCTCGGGCCTGGCGGTGAGCTTCGCGAGCGGCGGCAACGATGCGCGCCTGGTGGCCGACATCGAGAAGCTGATCAAGAAGAAGATCGAACTCGAAGCGATGGAGTTCGAGGAAGACCGTCCGCGCGGCCGCATCAACGACGGCCGCCGCCACTGGCGCGAAGAGGGCGAGGCCGGCGATGCACGCGACGTGCTCGACCAGCCGCGCGAACGCAGCAGCAGCGCCTTCGGCGGCGATGCACGACGCGGCAGTGCAGGCCGTCCGCACCGCGCGCCTTCCGCACCGCGCGATCCGTTCTTCGACAAGCCCTACGAGCCCGGCGAGCGCGAGGCCGCACCCGCCTGGGAAGCGGCCGCCAAGGCCGCCCCGTCGCGCGGCATCTCGAGCAACATCAAGTCGAAGCGCAAGGTACCGGCGCTGTTCAAGAGCGCCGAGCCGAGCTGAGCCCGCGCAGCCGGCCCGCCTGCCGGCTCAACCGGGCTTCTGCGCCTGTTCGCACTTCACCTGGACCAGCTCGCGCTCGGCCGGCGTCGCACCGATCCGCACCGCGCTGAGGCAGCCGCCCCAGACGCAGCCGGTGTCGGTGGAGAGCAGGTCGGGGCGCGACAACCAGCCCAGCGTCGACCAGTGCCCGAACGCGATCGTCACATCGGCGGTCTTGCGCCCCGGCACGTCGAACCAGGGCATGAGTCCTTCGGGCGCCGAGGCGGCGCTGTCGGAGCTCTCGAAATCCATCACGCCTTCGGCCGAACAGAAGCGCAGCCGCGTGAGCGCGTTCACCACCACGCGCAGCCGGGCGCTGCCCGTGAGCGCATCGTGCCAGTGGTCGGGCGCGTTGCCGTACATGTCGAGCAGGAACTCGCCGAGCGCGGGGCCGCGCAGCACCGATTCGAGTCCGGCCGCGAGCGCCAGCGTGTCGCCGACGGTCCACTGCGGCAGTACGCCCGCATGCACCATGAGCAGCTCGCCGCCGCCGACCTGCATGTGCAGCGCCATGTGCTGGCGGCGCAGCCAGTCGAGCATCGCCTCGCTGTCGGGCGAAGCGAGCAAGCCGGCCAGCGTGTCCTTGCGGCCGGGCTTGCGCGCGCCGTGCGCCACGCCGAGCAGGTGCAGGTCGTGGTTGCCGAGCAGGCTGCGCGCCGAGGCGCCGTAGCCCTGCACCCGCCGCAGCACGGCGGCCGAGTCGGGGCCGCGGTTGACCAGGTCGCCGAGCAGCACGACCGTATCGCGGCTCGGGGAGAAATCGATCACGTCCAGCAGCCTCTGGAGCGCGGCGTCGCAGCCCTGGACATCGCCGATCAAGTAAAGTGCCATCTCCTTATTTTCACCCCCCGTACATGGATGTCTTCCTGCTGGCCATGCTGACGACGCTGAATGCGTTGTTCGCGATGTCCGAAATGGCCCTTTCCACCAGCCGCCGCGCGCGCCTCGCAGCGTTGGCCGAAACAGGGGACGCCGGCGCCGAGGCAGCGCTCCGGCTGATGGAGGAACCGACCCACTTCCTCTCGACCGTGCAGATCGGCATCACCTCGATCGGCATGCTCAGCGGCATCGTCGGCGAGGCCGCGTTCGCGGCGCCGCTCGCGCTGTGGCTGGCGGAGCTCGGCATGGGCGAGGGCACGGCGAGCGTGGTGTCGACCGCACTGGTGGTGACCGGCATCACCTTCTTCACCATCATCTTCGGCGAGCTGGTGCCCAAGCGCATCGGCCAGCTCTACCCCGAGCCCGTGGCGCGCTGGGTGTCGCGGCCGATGCGCGGGCTCGCCAAGGGCGCCAAGCCTTTTGTCTGGCTGCTCGCAGGCGCCACCGCCACCGTGCTGAAGCTGCTGCGCATCGACGCCAATGCCGCCCGCTCGATGACGGAGGAAGAGATCTCCGCGAGCCTCGAGGAGGGCGTGGACGCCGGCGTGATCGAGCAGCACGAGCACCAGATGGTGCGCAACGTGTTCCACCTCGATGACCGCCGGCTCTCGTCGCTGATGATCCCGCGCGCCGACATCGAATGGCTCGATGCCGCCGACACCGTGGCCGAGGCGCTGCAGAAGGTGGCGGATGCGGGCGCGCTCAACCTCGTGCATTCCTGGTACCCGGTGTGCCGCAATTCGCTCGACGATGTGGTCGGCGTGATCAGCGTGGCGCACTTGCTGCGGCTCGGTACCGAGCATGCGGGCCGGCTCGGCGAAGAGGCCGCACCGGCCGTGTTCGTGCCCGAGACGCTCACCGGCATGGAACTGCTCGAGCAGTTCCGCGAACGCGGCGGCCGCCTGGTGTTCGTGGTCGACGAATACGGCGTGGTGCAGGGCCTCATGACCCCGCGCGACATGCTCGAGGCCATCACCGGCGAACTGCAGCCCGGCACCCTCACGGACGCCTGGGCGCACCAGCGGCCCGACGGCGTCTGGGAGCTCGACGGCCTCATGCCGGTGTCGGAGCTGCGTGCGCGCCTCGGCATCCGCGAGCTGCCCGACGAGGAGCGCGGGCGCTACAACACCGTGGCGGGCTTGCTGATGTCGGTGTCGGGCCACCTGCCCGAACCCGGCGAGGTCATCGACTGCGCGGGCTGGCAGTTCGAGATCACCGCCCTCGAGGGCCGCCGCATCGACCGCGTGCTGGCCATGCCCGACAAGGCGTCGTAGGAAACCCATGAACCCCACCGAAGACATCTACACCGAACCCCCGGCCGACCCCGACACGCTGGCCAACCTCGGCCCGCTGCGCGCGATGGCCGGCACCTGGGAGGGCACACGCGGCGTGGACGTGAAGCCCAAGCGCGAAGGCCCGAAGACGCAGGTCTACGTCGAGCGCATCGACCTGCAGCCGATCGACGCGCAGACCAACGGCCCGCAATTGCTCTACGGCCTGCGCTACCACACCTACATCCACAAGCCCGGACTCACCAAGATGTACCACGACCAGGTGGGCTACTGGCTCTGGGAGCCGGCCACCGGCATGCTGATGCACACGCTGGCCATTCCGCGCGGCCAGGTCGCCATGGCGGTGGGCCATGCCAAGGCCGACGACACGCGCTTCACGCTCAGCGCCGAGCGCGGCAGCCTGGTGAACGGCATCGTCTCGAACCCCTTCATCGAGCGCGCCTTCACCACCACGGCCTGGAACATCAGCGTGACGATCAACGCCGACGGTACCTGGTCGTACGACCAGGACACGGTCATGCAGATCGCGGGACAGGCGGAGCCCTTCCATCACACCGACCGCAACACGCTGACGCGGGTGGCGGCGCCGGGGCTCAATCCGCTGGCGCTGGCGGCCGCGGCGCAGTGAGGCGGGCGGCGCAGGGGCGCCGCCGCGCTACATGGGGCTGGGCCCGTCCCATTCCACGCGAACAGGCCGCGCCAGCGGCCCGCCGCCTTGCTCGCGCATCCACTTCTGCGCGAACTCGCGCACCGTCTGCTCGGCATTCTTCTGCTGCGCCGCGAGGTACGCGGGGCTCGTGCCGCGCCGCGCGAGTTCGGGGCCGAGATGGCGCAGCGCCTTCTCGCGGTTGGCGGGCGCCGCGGGGGAGAGCACGCTGCTTTCGGTGGTGACGATCTCCATCGTCGAAGTGTCGAAGCCCACGGGCGCCTGCAGTTCCAGCGGTGGCACCGTGAGCCGGTAGTGGTCGCCGCGGGGCTCGAGGCGCCACTCGGCCGCGAGCGGAATGCGGTAGACGTAGCGGGCCTGCACGCGCACGCGCGAGACGGTGCGCGGCAGCCGGCTGCAGTCGACGAGCGGGCATTCCCACGAGGTCTGCCAGCCGAACTCCTCGGCCTTGGCCATTTCGCTGACCTGCAGGTGGCCGCCCGGCGTGCGGATCAGTTCGACCTTCGCCGGATCGAGCAGATGCACGTGCTGCCCGGCCGCGCCGCCCAGCGTGGACGACAGCCGCAGCCAGCCGCCGATCACCGCGGCCGCGACCGCGCCGCCGAGCACGAAGGCAGCGATGGTCTTCTTGCCTGCCGTCATCGCCATCAATCGGCCGCGGGCGCGACCGACGCACCCTCGATGCCGTGGCGCCGCAGCGCCTCGGCCACGAAGCCGCTGGCCTTCATCTGCTCGACGAAGGCCGCGAGCACGCCGGCCGCGGGCGCGCCGCGGCGCTTGGGCACGCCCATGGCCTGCTGGATCACCATGAAGCGGCCCGGCAGCAGGCGCAGGCCCGGGTGGTGGGCCTGGTCGGCCTCGAGCTGCTGCTTCACGCCCGCGGCAACCTCGAGGTCCTGGTCGAGGAAAGTCTGCACCACGGCGGGCGATGAAGGCGCGCGCACGATCTGCGCCTGCTTCAGTTCGCGCGTGAGGTACAGGTCGTACGCGCTACCCTTGCCGACGGCCACGCGCACGCCGTCGCGGTCGACCTCTTCATTGCGCGTGATCGCAGCGCCGTCGCGCACCAGGTAGGCGCCCTCGATCAGCACATAGGCCGCGGTGAACGCGATCTCGGCGCCGCGCACCGGGTCGATGGCGAAGAAGCCGATGTCGGCGCGGTCCGCGGCCACGGCTTCGACCGACTTGCCGGCGGTGTCGAACACCACCAGTTCGACCGGCACGCCGAGCTGCGCACCGAACGCGCGCGCGAGGTCGATCGACACGCCGGCCGGTTCGCCGGTGGCGCTGTCGCGGCCCGCGAGGATCGGGTTGCCGAGGTTGATGGAGGCGCGCAGCACGCCGGTGGGTGCGAGGGCCTGGACGATGTCGGGGGAGATGGACGAAGAAGAGGGCATGGCCCCCATTCTGAATTCATTTCAGCCCCGCGTGGGCATCGCCTTCACCAGCTGAACTTCACCCCCACGCTCGCGTTGATGCCGCTCTTGATGCGCGCATCGCCGCCCGAGGCCCAGAGCTTGCCGACTTCGCCGTACACGCTCATCGCGGGCGTGAGCTGCAGCGTCGCGCCCGCGGCCAGCTCGGTGCTGGTGCCGCCGGTGCGCGTGGCGATGTCGGTGCTGCCCGACGGGCCGATGAAGCGCGTCACGTCGGTGCCGTTGCTGCTGCGGTAGAGGTTGAGCCGCGCATAGGGCTGCAGCGGACCGGCGGCGGTGGTGAGGTCGCCCTTGACGCGCACGCCGGCGCGCACCACCCAGCCGCTGTGGCTGTCCTGCTGCACGATCGCGCCGACGATGCCTGCGTCGTCGAGGCTGATGCGCTGGTGCACCAGTTGCAGTTGCGGCTCCAGGGTCCATTCGGGCGAGAGCCGGAAGGCTTTGCCGGCTTCGATCGAGGCCAGCAGGCTGTGGCCTTTGCCCGAGCTCGCCGACCCGAGCGTGGTGCTCGCGGTGTAGCGGTGTCGGCCGCCCTGCAGCACGCCGTCGACGTAGAGGCCGCTGTCGTTCTTCCAGGTGGCATACGCGCCCAGGAACTGGCTGCGCAGTTCGTTGCTGCCGACGGCCAAGCCGGGCAGGCCGCGCGCGAAACCGTTCACACGCTGGGTGCCTTCGAGCTGGCCGACATAGACGCCGACGCGCCAGTTCGGATCGGCCCAGAGGTCGGTGCCGGTCTGGATGCCCGTGAGATGCCCTTCGCTCGTCGGGCTGGCGGTGCCGGCCTGGCCGATGGTGCGGTCGGTGCGAATCAGGCGGGCCCAGGCTTGGCGGTGGTTCTGCTGGCCGGGCGCGGCCGCGCTGCTGCTGGCACCCATCACGCCGTCGTCGCCCACGCGCTGGTGCAGGTTGCCCACCATGGCGAGGTTGCCCTGGCGGAACTGCTCGGGCAGCGCGGCGAGCAGCGGCACTTCGACGCGGTAGGTGGGAATGGTCACGCCGCCGATGGCGCCGGGCGTGGTGCCGCCGGGGCTGTTGCGCGGCGGGTTGGGTTCCTCGTCGGGCGGTGGCGCGGGAGGGGCCGGAGGGGCGGGAGGCGCAGGCGGTCCCGGCGGGCCGGGCGGCGGCGGGGGTGGCGGCGGAGGCGGTGGAGGCGGTGGAGGCGGCACCGCGATGCCCGAGCGCAGGTACCAGTTCTCGCCCGCGCCGGCTGCGTCGGCCGCGTGCAGCCGGTATTCGTAAGCGCCCGCATCGACGTGGCCGCCGGCCAGCACGAAGGCGTCGCGCGTGGTCTGCGCGGTGGTGGTGGCGCCGTTCATCGCGGTCACGACCTCGATGCCGTTGCCGCTGGTCAGCGCACCGAGGCCCGCGAGGTTGGTGATCTGCACGAAGGTAGTGCCGCTCGCGATGGCGGTGCAGCCGCTCAGGATCAAACGGTCGCTCAGGCTGTTGCTCGCGCCGAGCGCGGTGCCCAGGCGCAGCGTGCCGCCGTTGCCGACCCAGGGCCCCTGCACCGTGAGTGTGGCGCCCGGCGTGCCGCTCAGGAGCGAGACGACGCCGCTGTTCGCCATGCCTCCGATGGTCTGGCTGTGGCCCGCGAGGTCGAGCATGGCGCCCGCATCGACCACGACCGCGCTCGCCGGGCTCAGCGTGCCGGCCGCGCCCGCGCGCAGCGTGCCGGCCGCGACACGGGTGCTGCCGCCGTGGCTGTTGGCCGCCGAAAGCGTCAGCGTGCCGGCGCCGTCCTTCACGAGGTTGCCCGCGCCCACGATCGGGCCCGACCAGACCATCCCGCGGCCTTGCGTGTCGATGGTGCCGGTGCCGCCCAGTTGCAGCGCATTGGGCATGTCGATGCCGTCGGCGCCCGCCGCGATGCGGGCGCTCGAACCGACCTCGATCGCGATCGCGCCTTCGAGCGAGGAGCCCGCGTTCACGGTCAGGCTGTTCTGGCTGCCACCCGTGAACTGCACGGCCGGCGCGCGCGTCACGCCATCGCTGCCGAGGCCGCCGGCAATGGTGCCGCTGTTCGAGATGGCAAGGTTCGCGCCGGTCACGCCCGCGCCACCGGCACCGCCGGCGCCCGCCGCGCCGCCGTGGCTGTTGGCGCCGCCGATGCCGCCCGCGCCGCCTGCGATGCTGCCGCCGTTGTCGATCACCGCACCCACGCCGACCGACCGGATGCCGTCGCCGCCATCGCCGCCGCTGCCCGGTGCGCCCGAGCCGCCCGCGCCGCCGCCGCCGGCACCGCCCGCGCCACCGGCACCGCCCGTGATCAGGCCGGTGTTGTGCACGCTGCCCGCGGCGCTGCCGTCGAGCGTGAGCCCGTGGCCGCCCGCGCCGCCGCCGCCGCCCGAGGCATTGCTGCGCGTCGGCAGCAGCTCGGCACCGCCCGCACCACCTGCGCCGCCGAGCATGCTGCCGCTGTGGGTGAACGCGGCGCCGGCGGTCGTGGTGCGCAGGAAGAATCCGCTGCCGCCACTGCCGCCGCCGCCCGCTTGCGAGAAGGCGCTGCCGCCGTCGCCACCCGCACCGCCGGTCGAACTGCCCGACGCAAGGTGGGCTCCCGTGGGATCGAGCAGGGTAGCGCCGTGGCCGCCGGCACCGCCGCCGCCCGCAGCCCAATAACCGTTGCCGCCGGTGCCACCCGCGCCGCCCGTGTGGCTGCCGATCGAGACCGGGCTGGCTGCACCGATGGCAAGGCCGATGGCCCCGCCACCGCCGCCGCCGCCATAGCCATTGCCGTGGCCAAAGCCGCCCGTGTGCGATTCGCCCGCGGTGCCGTCGGCGCCCGGCAGCACGCCCGCCGCTCCCCCCGCGCCCGCGGTTGCGCCGGCGAAGCTGCCCACGTTCGCACTCGCGCCGGCGGTGCCGCCGGCCTCGGTCGATGCACCGCCGTCGCCGCCTCGTGCGCCCAGGTTGCTGTCGTTGAGCGCACCTGCGCCGCCGTTGCCGTCGCTGCCGCCCGCGCCGGCGTGCAGCCTGGGATCGCCCATGGGTTCACCGCCTGCGCCGCCGCCCGCGATGCCCGCGCCGCTGCCGAGCAGCAGCACCGAAACCGCCACGGCGCGCGCGCCGGCCGACCGGGCATGCCCGCGCGCGCTCTCGGGCGCCGCCACGTAGGTGCCGAGCGTGGGGTTCCAGAGGCTCCTGAAGATCTTGTTCATTGCGTTACCTTTGTCGCGAGTTGTTGCTGGCGCACGCCCCTTCGTCGCCCGGCTCACGAAGAAGCCGGGGGTCTGCCGCCGTGAACCCACTGTAGGAATCGCCACGCGAACGGGCATGAGCCGTGCGCCCCCTGCGCGGGGAGTCAAGCGTCACGCCTACCGCGTCCCGCGACCATGACAAAGCGCCTGCCGGAGCGGCCTGCTTGCTGCCTCGTCCTACAGGTGTGGCCGCGCGCCGCCCCCAGGATCTGGCGCATGAGCAGATCGATATTCGTGTGCCTGGGCACGGCCGCGTGCTGGGCCGCCTTCACCATCACCGCAGCCGCGGAACCGCTGAAGCTGCCGGTCGACAGCGACGAGAAGGGCACGGTCTACATCGCGCCCAATGTCACGCCGACCGAGACTTCGGCGGTCACCAAGGGCGCCACCGTCGGCGTGCAGCGCCCCGACGGCAGCGGCACCTACATCGGCACCGACACCTCGATGCCCAAGCCGGTCTACTCGCTGGGCGCGAGCACCGGCGGTGACCTGTCGCTCTCGGGTGGCGTGTCGACTGATGGAAAAAACAACAACGGCGTGAAGGCCGGCGTCACCATCAAGTACTGATCAAGCCCGCGGCTCAGACCATCGTGCCGTAGACGATGAAGCCGTCGTGCGAGGCGAGCTTGTCGTAGAGCGCGCGGCCGGCGCTGTTGGTGGTGTGGGTCTGCCAATAGACGCGATGGGCGCCCGCGCGCCGCACCTGCGTGTACACGCCTTCGATCAGCTGCCGGCCGATGCCGCGGCCGCGCTCCGAGGTGCGCGTGAACAGGTCCTGCAGGTAGCAGTTGGGTTCGATGCGCGTGGTGCTTCGGTGGAACAGGTAGTGGACCAGCCCCAAGAGCTCGCCGTCGCGCTCGGCCACCAGCGCATGCACCGGCTCGTAGGCATCGAAGAAGCGCTGCCAGGTGACCTGCGTGATCTCGTCGGGCAGGGCGGTCGGGCCCTCGCGCCCGTAGAAGGCGTTGTAGCCGTCCCAGAGCGGCTTCCAGGCCGCGAAGTCATCGGGCACGGGCGGGCGGATCAGCAGCGAAGACGTTGTCATGGTGCACGCGTTGAATGATGTCGACGCACAATTGCACCACGACCTGCGCTCAGCGCGTCTGGAAGAAGCCGCTCAGTGCCGCTTCGGGCAACTGTCCGCGCAGGCCGATGGCCACCACGGCGGCCGTCCCGTCGCGTGGCGCCGGCGCCCGGCGCACGCTGCCGTGGCGGCCCGCGAACTGAATCTCCGCCCATTCGTCGCCTTCGGGGCTGCCGCGGCGGGTGCGCAACCATCCCTTGAGGCGCAGCACGCCGGGCGGCATGTCGCCGAGCCACGCGCGCAGCGTGTCGGCGGGAATCGCCTCGGCCGGATGCGCGCTCCAGGTCTGAAACATGGCGCCGTGGTCGGGCGCGTGATCGTGATCATGGCTGTGATCGTGATCGTGATCGTGATCGACGCCACAGGTGGCGCATGCGGAGGCGGCGGGCGCCGGCAAGCCGGACAGCAGCGCCAGCGGCACCGCCGACTGCACGGCCTCGATGCGCGGCGTGCCCGGTGCGGCGGCTTCGGCCCAGGCGTGCGCGGCCGCGAGCGCGGCCGCGTCGGCCAGGTCGGCCTTGTTGACGACGACGAGATCGGCCGAGGTCAGCTGGCGCGCCAGCGTGTCTGCAAGCAGCGGGTCGCGCGACTGCTGCGCCACCGCGCTCGCATCGACCAGCACCACCACGGCTTCGAGGCTCAGCTCGGGCGCGGCCATGCCGATCTGCGCGATGCGCCACGGGTCCGACACGCCGCTCGCCTCGATCACCACCGCATCGAAGGGCGTGGCCGACTCGATCACCTGCACCAGTGCGCGGCCCAGGTCGTCGCCGATCTGGCAGCAGACGCAGCCGTTGGTCAGCGCGACCGTGTCGCCGTGCGTGGCGGCGATCAGGTCGGCGTCGATGTTGAGCGCGCCGAAGTCGTTGACCAGCACCGCCATGCGCAGGCCCTGGGCCTCGCGCAGCCAGCGGTTGAGCAGCGTGGTCTTGCCCGCGCCCAGAAAACCGCCGACGACGGTGAGCGGAATGCGGCGTACCGCCGTCATGCCTCGAACACGCGGCCGGAAAGCACCGTGCCCCAGACGCGCAGGTCCTTGAGCGCCGCCGGATCGACTTCGAGCGGATCGTCCTCGAGCACGCAGAAGTCGGCGCGCTTGCCGCATTCGATGCTGCCGATCTCGCCGTCGAGCTTCAGCGTCCAGGCCGGGCCGAGCGTGATCGCGTGCAGCGCCTGCATGACCGTGAGCTTCTCGCTCTCGCCGAGCACGCGGCCCTTGGGCGTGATGCGGTTCACCGCGCACCAGGCGGTGAACAGCGGCCCGAGCGGCGTGACCGGCGCATCGGAGTGGATCGCGAGCGGCACGCCCGCCGCGAGCGCACTGCCGCAGGCGTCGAGCCGGTGCGCGCGGTCGGGGCCCATGGTCATCTCGTAGTGCTGGTCGCCCCAGTACCAAAGGTGGTTCGCGAACAGGTTGGCGCTCAGGCCCAGCGCGGCCATGCGGCGGAACAGCGGCGCATCGATCATCTGGCCGTGCTGCAGCGTGTGGCGGTGGTCGCGCCGCGGCGCACGCGCGAGCACGCGCTCGATGGCGTCGATGGCGGCTTCGCTGGCCTCGTCGCCGTTGGTGTGGGTGTGGATGGTGAGGCCGGCGCGGTGGTAAGTCTCGAAGTCGGTCTCGTACTGCGCAGGCGCCGTGACCCAGATGCCGTTGGGCGCGCCGTTGAAATGCCCGGGCCAGCGCAGCCGCGCCGAGAAGCCCTGGATCGAGCCGTCGAGCATCATCTTGACGAGGCCGTAGCGCAGCCGGTCGGTGTTGCGCGCCATCAGCGTCTTCACGTGCTCGGCGCCGGCGGGTGCCGCATGCGTGCCGTGGAAGGCCTGGAACGCGGGCAGCAGGCGGATCGACACGCTGTCGTCCGCGAGCGTGCGCTCGAGCACCTGCACGTCGTTCTCACCGAGCTTGTTGACGAGGTCGGTCGCCGTGGTCACGCCCTGGCGGCAGGCCAGCCGCGCGAACGAGCGCACGCCGGCTTCGGTCATGGGCGCGAGCAGGCCGGCATTGTTGATCTTGCGCAGCACCAGGAACATGGCGGCGGGTTCCTGCAGCTCGCCCGTGGGCTCGCCGGCCTGCGCATGGCCGGGCGCGAACTTGACCACGCCCTCGACGTCGTTGTCGCGCGTGATCTCGGCCACCTTGAGCATCGCGCTGTTGGCGTTCATGAGGTGGCCGTTGGCATGCGAGATCACGATCGGCCGCGTGGCGCTCGCGCGGTCGAGGTGCTCGACCGTCATGCGCTCGCCGCCGAAGTAGATCGGATCGAAGCCCCAGGCGATCAGCGGCTGGGTGGCGGGCACGCCCTCGGCCGCCATGCGCGCGTCGACCTCGGCGAGCCGCGCGACCACTTCGTCCATCGAGCGCAGGCCGGGCCAGACCTTGCCGTCGGGATCGCGCCGGTCGAACCAGCCGGTGTACGTCCACTCCCACATGCTGCCTTCCTTGAGGTGGCAGTGGCCTTCGACCAGGCCCGGCATCAGCACCTTGTCGGCAAAGCGCTCGTCGAGCGTGTAGTCGCCCCATTCGGCGCAGCGCGCGAGATCGCCGACGGCGAGGATGCGGCCGTCGCGCACCGCCACGTGCGTGGCGCGCGGCTGCATGGGGTTCATGGTGAGGATGCTGCGGGCGGCGTAGACGGTGGTGACGTGGGTCTTGGTCATGGCACTGAAGGAGTGGAGTGGTTGCTAGGTTGTAGGTTCGGTCAGCTCGCGCCGCATGCGGCGCAGCGACCATTCGAAGGCGAGCCGGCGGATCGGCTCGGGCGGGATGAAGCCGGGGCGGCTGCGCTGCAGCGTCTCGTCGAGCAGCGGCGAGCGGACACCGGTCGCATGGTCGGCCAGCAGGCTGCCGAGCGCGGTCATCTTGAGGATGCCCGAGGCGTTGCAGCCAGCCACCGCATGCAGGCCGTCGGCAAGCTGGCGCACGATCGGCGCATCGTTGCGCGTCATGCCGACGGCGCCGCCCCAGGCATGCTCGAAGACGTCGGCGGGCAGGCCGGGATAGCGTTGTTGCAGGCCGGCCTGCAGCATCGTGCGCACCTGTTCGGGCGCGAGTTCGGTCTTGTACGAGAAGCCCAGGCGCAGCATGTAGCGGCGGCCGCCGACCTTGCGGCTGGTCGCCTCGAGTCGCTCGACCGGTGTCACGCCCCATTCGGCAGCGTCGCCCAGCGCTGCGGCCTCGCTGTCGCTGAGGGCGCGCGTGAGCCCGGCATAGGTGAAGACGGCAAGCTGGCGCGAGGCGGCATGGCCGAAGGCCGGCAGCTCGGTGCCGACGCAAAGAAGCACCTGGCGCGCGCGCACGCGATGCGGGCCGACCTGCAGCTCGTAGCCCTGGCGCTGCTGCAGGCCGGTGACGGGGCTGTCGGTGTAGAGCGCGACGTTGGGCGGCAGTGTGTCGACCAGCCCGTGCACGAGCTCGGCCGGCTGCACCA
>CAMLCW010000091.1 GCA_946478645.1 uncultured Variovorax sp. | reverse complement strand
GCCCGATGCGCGTGCGCGGCGGGCCCGCGCCGCACGCATCGCCGCACCGGCCTGAGCACGACGAATACCTTGGGCCTAAGCCCTCGTGCGCATGGGTTGCAATGCGCGCTGCACCACACGGGCACTTGCGCCGTCGGCCTACGCGCGGGGGCCTGCGGTTTGGCCTAGCTTGGGTCTTCCGCCACGCGGGGGCCCGCTGGGGGTCCCGCCACCGAAAGCGCCTTCCCATGATCGACTCTGCCGTACGCGCCCGCGCGCCTTCCTCGTCGTCCATGCCGCCACGCGCCCGGCCGTCGGCGCTGCTCGTCGCCATGGCGCTGCTCATCGGCCTGGCCGGCCTCGGCCTCGCAGCCGCGGGCGCGTGGCTCGTCATGCTCGGCGGCTCCTGGTACTACGTCGTTGCCGGCGTGGGCCTGCTCGTGGCCGCGATGCTGCTGCCGCGCGGCGGCGGTGCCGGCCTCTGGGTCTATGCCGTCGTGGTCGCCTTCACGCTCGCCTGGGCGCTGTGGGAAGTGGGCTTCGACTGGTGGCCGCTCGCGGCGCGCGGCGATGTGTTCTTCGTCATCGGCGTGTTCCTGCTCACACCCTGGGTCGCGCGTGCGCTCGCGCGCCGCAGCGCCGGGGGCGTGGCGCCCGCGCGCGGCTTTCTCGGCGTGGTGCTGCTGGCCTTCCTGGCCGCCGCAGTGGTGGCCATGACGCGCCAGCCGCATCGCATCGAAGGCACGGCCACGCCGCCCGCGGCCGCGGCCGCGCCGGCCGCCGCGGCGGGCACGCCAGCCCCGCCCGCGGACGACTGGACCGCCTACGGCGGCAACGGCATGGGCCAGCGCTATTCGGCGCTCGACCAGATCACGCCGGCCAACGTCGGCCAGCTCGAGGAGGCGTGGCACTTCCGCACCGGCGACGTGCGCGGCCAGCCCGGCGATCCGGAGGAGACGACCTTCGAGGTCACGCCGCTGAAGATCGGCGAGCGGCTCTTCCTGTGCACGCCGCACCAGTCGGTGGTGGCTCTGAACGCCACCACGGGCGAGCAGCTCTGGCGCTACACGCCCGAGATCCAGCGGCCGCTCGCGCTGCAGCACCTGACCTGCCGCGGCCTCTCGTACGACCCCGGCAGCGCGGTGCGGCCCGCCGCCGCGGGAGCAGCGCCGTCGCCATCGCCAACGCCCGCGCCGGCCGGCGACTGCGACGCCAAGCTTTTCATGCCCACGGCCGATGGCCGCGTCATCGCGCTGAGCCCCGAGAGCGGCAAGCCCTGCATGCGCTTCGGCGGCGGCAGCGGGCAGATCGACCTGTGGAAGAACATGCCCAACGTGAAGCCCGGCTCGTATTACTCGACCTCGCCCGTGGTGGTGACGAAGTCGCTCCTCATCGTGGGCGGCACCGTGCTCGACAACGTCTCCACGAAGGAGACCTCGGGCGTGATCCGCGCCTTCGACATCGACACCGGCGCGCTGGTCTGGAACTGGGATGCGGGCAACCCCGAAGAGACCGCGCCCATCGCGCCCGACCGCAGCTACACCGCCAACTCGCCCAACAGCTGGTCGATCTCGAGCGTGGACGAGGCGCTCGGCATGGTCTACGTGCCCATCGGCAACCAGCCGCCCGACCAGTGGGGCGGCAACCGCACCGAAGGCGCCGAGCGCTATTCGTCCTCGGTGGTGGCGCTCGACCTGGCCACGGGCCGCGTGCGCTGGAGCTTCCAGACCGTGCACCACGACCTCTGGGACTACGACGTGCCGTCGCAGCCCACCTTGATCGACCTGCGCATGGGCAGCGACACCGTGCCCGCGCTGGTGCAGCCGACCAAGCAGGGCGAGCTGTTCGTGCTCGACCGCCGCAACGGCGAACCCGTGGTGAAGGTGCATGAACGCCCCGCGCCGCAGGGCGCGGCCGAGGGCGACCACACCTCGCTCACGCAGCCGGTGTCGGGCCTGTCGTTCGATCCGCCCGCGCTCACGCCGGCCGACATGTGGGGCGGCACGGTGTTCGACCAGCTCGCCTGCCGCATCGCGTTCCACCGGCTGCGCTACGAAGGCCGCTACACGCCGCCGTCCACGCAGGGCTCGCTCATTTATCCCGGCAACTTCGGTGTCTTCAACTGGGGCGGCATCGCGGTCGATCCGCAGCGGCAGCTCGCCTTCACCACGCCGGCTTCGCTGGCCTTCGTGTCGAAGCTGATCCCGCGCACCGACGACACCACGCTCTACGTGCAGGGCAAGGAGCGGCCCAACGACAGCCTGCCCGCGCTCAACGAGAACTTCGGCGCACCGTTCGCGGTCAAGCTCAGCGCCTTCACTTCGGTGTTCGGCCTGCCTTGCCAGGCGCCGCCGTGGGGCTACGTGGCCGGTGCCGACCTGCGCACCGGCCGCGTGGTGTGGATGCACAAGAACGGCACCGTGCGCGACAGCTCGCCGCTGCCGCTGCCCTTTGCGATGGGCGTGCCGAGCCTCGGCGGGCCGCTCATGACGGCCGGCGGCGTGGCCTTTCTCTCGGGCACGCTCGACTACTACATGCGCGCCTACGACGTGACCAACGGCAAGGAACTCTGGCGCAGCCGCCTGCCCGCGGGCGGCCAGGCCACGCCGATGAGCTATCGCGGCAGCGACGGGCGGCAGTACGTGGTGGTGGCCGCGGGCGGGCACGGCTCGCTCGGCACCAAGACCGGGGACAGCGTGATTGCTTATGCCTTGCCTAAGCGCTGAGTGAAAGCGGGATCGGGCAGCCGGACGCAGAGGACGCGAAGGTTTCGCGAAGGACGCGAAAGAACAGCCAAAGAATTTTTCTTTTAATGGGTTCCTTTCGCGTCCTTTGCGAAACCTTCGCGCTCTTCGCGTACGGAAATCCGTTTTCCGTCGGCCTTCACTCTGCCGCAGCGTCCTCGCGCCAGCCGCGCAGCCGCCGGTACAGCGTGCCGCGCGACACGCGCAATTGGCGCGCGGCCTGCGACACGTTGCCGCCGTGCGCGGCCAGCGTTTCCTCGATGAGCTTGCGGCTGTGTTCGCGCAGCGTCCCCGGCTGCGTCGATGAGGCCGGCGTGTCGTTTTCTTCTTCTTCGGTGATTGCCACGCCTTCGCCATGCGCCACGCCGGGCGTCACCAGGGCCGGGGCCGCGGTATCGCCCGGCACCGCCACCGCATGGCGGAAGTCGGTGCCGTCGGCGGCCTTGAGGCTGGCCTGCACCCACACGCCGAGGCCGCTCGCGAGGCGCAGCGGCTGCGCGGCGTCGCGCCGCTGCAACCGCAGCAGGCTTGCGAGGTCGTGGCCCAGCATCGACTCGACGTCGCGCTCGCCCGCGTCGTCGGGCAGGCGGCCGATCAGCCGCGCGCCGGCGCCGTTGAGCCAGGCGATGGTGCCGTCGGGCGCCACGCCGGCCAAGGCTTCCATCGGCGTGCCCAGCAGGTTCGGGCTGGCCTGGAAGCGCAGGATCAGGTGGTCGCGCGACTGCGCCTGCAGCAGGCGGTTCTCGATGATCGTGGCATAGAGCGCGACCATCGACGCGGCGTCGAAGCCGAAGCGCCGCGCCTCCGCCGTGAGGTCGAGCACGCCCGCGAGCCGGCCGCTCACGTCGCGGATCGGCGCCGCCGCGCATTGCATCTGCGACAGCACCTCGAAGTAGTGCTCGGCACCGTCGACCGTGCAGGCCTGCCCGGTGGTCGCCACGATGCCCGGCGCGGTGGTGCCCACGATGCGCTCGGAGATGTTCACGCCCACGCGCGCCGTCTTGCGCAGCACCGGCTGGTGGGCCGCGGCGGGGTGCTGCGTCACATGCACTACCACGCCTTCGCGGTCGGTCAGGATCACGCGGCAGTCGGTGCCCGCGAGCGCGCTCTCCATGCTCGCGAGCTCCTGCCGCGCCACGTCGAGCAGCTCGCGGTTGCGTGCCAGCGTGGCATGCAGCCGGCTCGGCGTGACCGCGTCGAAGGGCACGATGCGGCGGCGGTCGCTGTGCGCGCGGCTGCAGCGCAGCCACGACTGGATCACCGCCTCGCCGACCAGCCCCGAGGGGCGCACCCCTTCCTCGAAGAACTGCTGCCGCGCGAGCGCCACGCGCTGCGCCGGCGTGGTGGAGAAGAGTTGGCGCGGCGCAGTGGCCGTGCCCAGCCTTTCGAATGCCATGGGCTTGCTGCTCCTGGTCAGGTCCTGCTCCCCCTCGGAATGTGTTCCGCAATGGAACAGCACCGGACTGGGGAAATCCCGAAGATGAACGCGGACCCGGCGCGAACGATCCTTGCGGCACGAAGGAGACCCACGATGACAAGAAAGATCCACTCCGGGCTGCGCCTGCTCGCCGGCGCACTGCTGTGCCTTGCGAATGCGATGCCGGCCGCGGCACAGCAGCAACAGCAGCAGGGCACGCCCGCCGATGCGCAGGCACGCGCCGCCGCCGCCGTGCAGCGCGTCGACGGCAACTTCATCCGCGCCAACGCCGCGCAGAAGAAGACCCCCGACTGGCCGAGCTACGGCCTCGACCACGCCGAGACGCGGTTCAGCCGGCTCGACCAGGTGAACGCGGGCAACGTCAAGCAGCTCGGCCTGGTCTGGTCGTACAACCTCGAATCCACGCGCGGCGTCGAGGCCACGCCGCTCGTGGTCGACGGCATCATGTACGTCACCGCATCGTGGAGCGTGGTGCATGCGATCGACACGCGCACCGGCCAGCGCCTGTGGACCTTCGATCCGCAGGTCGACCGCTCGAAGGGCTTCAGGGGCTGCTGCGACGTGGTCAACCGCGGCGTGGCGCTGCACCAGGGCAAGGTCTTCGTCGGCGCCTACGACGGCCGGCTCATCGCGCTCGATGCCGCCAGCGGCCGCAAGCTCTGGGAGAAGAACACCATCGAGGGCCAAAAGGGCAGCTACACCATCACCGGCGCGCCGCGTGTCTTCAAGGGCAAGGTCATCATCGGCAACGGCGGCGCCGAGTACGGCGTGCGCGGCTACGTCACCGCCTACGACGCCGCCACCGGCGAGCAGAAATGGCGCTGGTTCACCGTGCCGGGCGATCCGTCCAGGCCCTTCGAGGACGAGTCGATGGCACGTGCCGCCAAGACCTGGGATGCGTCGGCCAGGTACTGGGAGGCCGGTGGCGGCGGCACCGCCTGGGACACCATGGCCTTCGATCCCGACCTCAACCTGATGTACATCGGCACCGGCAACGGCTCGCCGTGGGCGCACAAGAAGCGCAGCCCCGGCGGCGGCGACAACCTCTACCTGAGCTCTGTCGTGGCGCTCGACCCCGACACCGGCAAGTACGTGTGGCACTACCAGGAGACGCCCGGCGACAACTGGGACTACACCTCGACGCAGCCGATGATCCTGGCCGACCTCAAGGTCAACGGCAAGCTGCGCAAGGTGATCCTGCATGCGCCGAAGAACGGCTTCTTCTTCGTCATCGACCGCACCAACGGCAAGTTCATCTCGGCGAAGAACTTCGTCGAGGTCAACTGGGCCACGGGCTACGACGCCAGCGGCCGGCCGATCGAAGTGGCCGCCGCGCGCCAGAACGAAAAGCCGGGCGACAGCATTCCGGGACCGTTCGGCGCGCACAACTGGCATCCGATGTCGTTCAATCCGCAGACCGGGCTGGCCTACATCCCGGCGCAGCATGTGCCGCTCAACCTGATGGACGACAAGGACTGGAAGTTCGACCAGAACGCGGCGGGCCGCCCGCATGCGGCGCTCGGCTGGAACACCGCCATGTTCCTCAATGCGGAGGCGCCCAAGAGCAAGCCCTTCGGCCGCCTCGTCGCCTGGGACCCGGTCAGGCAGAAGGAGGCCTGGGGCGTGGACTACGCCTCGCCGTGGAACGGCGGCACGCTCACCACCGCGGGCAACCTCGTGTTCCAGGGCACGGCCGACGGCCGCCTCGTGGCCTACCACGCCAAGACCGGCGACAAGCTCTGGGAGACGCCCACCGGCACCGGCGTGGTCGCGGCGCCGTCCACCTACATGGTCGATGGCAAGCAGTACGTGTCGGTGGCCGTGGGCTGGGGCGGCGTCTACGGCCTTGCGCAGCGCGCCAGCGACCGCCAGGGGCCGGGCACCGTCTACACCTTCGCGATCGGCGGCAGCGCCAAGATGCCCGAGTTCGTGCAGTACCGGCTCGGCAAGCTGCTGCAAGGCGTCAAGTACGACCCCGCCAAGGTGCAGGCCGGCACCATGCTGTACGTGAGCAACTGCGTCTTCTGCCACGGCGTGCCGGGCGTGGACCGCGGCGGCAACATTCCCAACCTCGGCTACATGGACCCGGCCTACATCGAGAACCTCGACAAGTTCGTGCTCAAGGGCCCGGCCATGTCGCGCGGCATGCCCGACTTCACGGGCAAGCTCTCGACCGACGACATCGAGAGCATCAAGGCGTTCATCCAGGGGACGGCGGACGCGATACGGCCGAAGTAGTCGGCCTCACTGCATGAAGATGCGCGCGCTTCGGCCGCTTGGACAGGCGTGCGTATCAGCTGGCGTGTACGGGCGCTGCCAGCGGTTGCACTGCCAATCGAAGTCCCATCGCCTTGAGAACGGCCGACAGGCTGCTGAGCGCCGGATTTCCGCTGGGCGAGAGCGTGCGGTAGAGCTGGGTTGGGTTCAGCTTCGCCTGTTCCGCCACGGCCTGAACGCCACCAAACGCCTGCGCCATCTGGCGCAGCATGATCAGCAGTTCGGCTTGGTCGCCATCTGCCAGGATGCCGTTGATGACTTCGAGCGCCAAGGCCGGATCGCTTCGGTACAGCTCGGCCATCGCGTCGTCATGGGGTTTGCTTCTCATCATCCGATCTCCGTTGCCAATCTTGCCAATAATCCACCGCTCGTCCGATGTCCGCAGCCTGCGTCCGTTTGTCACCCCCGCACAGCAGCAGCACCACACGACCGTCTGACAGGGCGTAGTACACGCGGTAGCCGGGCCCGACGTCGACACGCAGCTCCCAGACACCGTCACGACAGAACTTGTGATCGCCGAAATTCCCCAACTCGATTCTGGCCACGCGGCGAATCACGGCCACTTTCGCCTGGCTGTCGCGCAATCTTTGCAACCACGCCAGATAAAGGTCCTGGTGGGTGCCCGACGTCAAATAGTGCTCGATCCGATACGAGTTCATTTTCGTCTATAAACGAATACCGCGCAAGCGACAGCGCGCCCTGCCGACAAACGCCGGACCGCGTTCAAGCCGATCAACTTCATCGTGAAAAAGAAAGCCGCCGGCCCGAAAGGGTGCGGCGGCTTCTGTTTTCAACGGGGAGGCGGCTGCACCAAGTGAGCCGCTTCGGGGGGACGATCAGTCTGCGTACACGCCGGCAGCCTTGATGATCGGGCCCCACTTGGCGATCTCGGCCGCGACGAACTTCTTGTGTTCGGCGGGATCGGTGCGGTTGTCGGTGACGATCACGGCGCCCAGGCCTTCCTGGCGCTTGATGAAGCCCGGGTCCTTCATGGCGGCCTTGATGGCGTCGTTGAGCTTCTTCAGCACCGGGGCCGGCGTGCCCTTGGGCGCGTACACGCCGTGCCAGATCGACACTTCGAAGCCCTTCAGGCCGGCTTCGTCGAGCGTTGGCAGGTCCTTCAGGGCCGGCGTCGTCAGGCGCTTGGCCGTGGTCACGGCGTAGGCCTTGACCTTCTTGGCTTCGATCTGCGAGGTGGTGTTGGTGGTCTGGTCGCACAGCAGGTCGATCTGGCCGCCGAGCAGGTCGGCGATGGCCGGTGCCGTGCCCTTGTACGGCACGGTGGTCATCTCGAGCTTGACCGCGCTCTGGAACAGCAGGCCGCACAGGTGCGAGGCGGCGCCCAGGCCGGCGTTGCCGAGGTTGATCTTGCCCTTGTTGGCGGCCATCCAGGCGGTCAGTTCCTTGTAGTTGTTGGCCGGCAGCGAGGGCTTGCCGATCAGCGTCATCGGCACTTCATTGACCATGCCCAGGTATTCGAAATCGGTCTCGACCTTGAACGGCAGCTTGCGATAGAGCGCCGGCATCGTCGACATGCCGATGTGGTTCAGCAGCAGCGTGTAGCCGTCGGGGTTGGCGCGCGCCACCTTGGCGGTGCCGATCGAGCTGCCGGCGCCGGCGGTGTTGTCGACCACGATGGTGGTGCCGAGCGTCTTCTGCAGCGATTCGGCCAGGTCGCGGGCGACGCGGTCGGTGGGGCCGCCGGCCGAGAACGGGACGACGAGCGTGACGGTCTTGCCTGCCGGGAAATCCTGGGCGTAGGCGCCGACGGCAGCGGTGGCGATGGCCGTGAAGGCAATGAGTTTTTTCATGGGATCTCCCAAAAGTTGGACGGTGAAAAGCGGGCGCGATCTTACTGGCTGGCCGGGGCCCGACTCATCCCCAATAGCCCTTAGTCCCCGCATTAATGCCCGTTTTGTGGCGAATGGCACGCCAGGGAGCGGCCCAATCCCGAGCCTGCCATGCGGACATGGCCGCCGGGGGCTTGCGGCCGGCGTGCCGGCGTGGTCCCCTTTGCCTTTGAAAAACCGCCTTTCTTTCCTAGATGGAGACTTCTTTCATGCCTTTGAATCTCAAGGATCCGACCCTGCTGCGCCAGCAGGCCTGCGTGGCCGGTGCATGGGTGGACGCCGACGACGGCGCCACCGTGCCCGTGACCAATCCCGCCACCGGCGAGCAGATCGGCAGCGTGCCGATGTGCGGCACTGCCGAGACCGAACGCGCGATCGCCGCGGCCGAGCAGGCGCAGAAACCCTGGGCCCGGCTGCCCGCGAAGGAGCGCTCGGCCATCCTGCGCCGGCTCAACGACCTGATGCTCGCGAACGTGGACGACCTCGCGCTCATCATGACCACCGAGCAGGGCAAGCCGCTGGCCGAGAGCCGCGGCGAGATCGCCTACGCCGCCTCCTTCATCGAGTGGTTCGCCGAAGAGGCCCGCCGCGTCTATGGCGACACCATTCCCGCGCCGCAGGCCGACCGCCGAATCCTCGCGCTCAAGCAGCCCGTGGGGGTCACGGCCGCGATCACGCCGTGGAACTTTCCCGCCGCCATGCTCACGCGCAAGGCCGGTCCCGCGCTCGCGGCCGGCTGTGCGATGGTGGTGAAGCCCGCCACCCAGACCCCGTTCTCGGCGCTGGCCTTCGCCGAGCTCGCGCAGCGCGCGGGCGTGCCGGACGGGGTGCTGTCGGTGCTCACCGGTTCGGCCAGCAAGATCGGCGGCGAGATGACGCGCAGCCCCATCGTGCGCAAGCTCAGCTTCACCGGCTCCACCGAGGTGGGCCGCACGCTCATGAAGCAGTCGGCCGACACCATCAAGAAGCTCTCGCTCGAGCTCGGCGGCAATGCGCCCTTCATCGTGTTCGACGATGCCGACATCGACGCCGCGGTCGAAGGCGCGATGGTCTCCAAATACCGCAACACCGGCCAGACCTGCGTCTGCGCCAACCGCATCTACGTGCAGCGCGGCGTGCTGGAGGCGTTCACGCAGAAGCTGGTCGAGCGCGTGCGCGCGCTCAAGGTCGGCGACGGCACCGAGCCCGGCGTCAATCAGGGCCCGCTGATCGACGCCAAGGCGATCGAGAAGATCGAGCAGCACGTGGCCGACGCGGTGGCCAAGGGCGCCCGGGTGCTGGTCGGCGGCAAGCGCCATGCGCGCGGCGGGCTCTTCTACGAACCCACGGTGGTGGCCGGCGCCACGCCCGCGATGCTGTTCGCGCGCGAGGAGAGCTTCGGCCCGCTCGCGCCCGTGTTCGCCTTCGACACCGAGGACGAGGCCATCGCCGCCGCCAACGACACCGAGTTCGGCCTGGCCGCGTACTTCTACAGCCGCGACATCGGCCGCATCATGCGCGTGGCCGAGGCCCTCGAATCGGGCATCGTCGGCGTCAACACCGGGCTGGTCTCCACCACCGAGGCACCCTTCGGCGGCGTCAAGCAGTCGGGGCTCGGGCGCGAAGGCTCGAAATACGGGCTCGACGACTACCTCGAGGTGAAGTACGTCTGCCTCGCGGGGCTCGACAAGTAGCAGCTGCTTGCAATTCGTCCGCACCGTCAACAGGCGTAAGCGGAAATTTCCGCCCGTCGGGATGTCCGACAGGCGACCCCGGCAATGGCCGATGGGACGGTGGCGGCGAGGGCATACGGTGAAAGTTCGTTGTCCTGAAAAACCCATCGAAAAGGAGTTCTTCGCCATGCCCACCATCACCTCTTCGCTCGACGGAATGAAGGTCGCCATCCTCGTCGCGGACGGCTTCGAGCAGGCCGAGATGACCGAGCCGCGCAAGGTGCTCGAGAGCGCCGGCGCCGAGACGCTGGTGGTCTCGCCGCTCGACGGCAGCGTGCGCGGCTGGAAGCAGCTCGCGCCGGCGGACACCTTCGAGGTCGATGTGCCGCTGCAGGGCGCGAACCCCGATGATTTCGACGCACTGCTGCTGCCCGGCGGCGTGGCCAACCCCGATGCGTTGCGCATTGACGAAAGGGCGGTCGCCTTCGTGCGCGCCTTCGTCGAGGCCGGCAAGCCCATCGCCGCGATCTGCCACGGGCCCTGGACGCTGATCGAGGCAGGCGGCGTCAAGGGCCGCCGGATGACGTCGTGGCCCTCGCTGCGCGCCGACCTGCAGAACGCCGGCGCGCAATGGACCGACAAGGACGTGGTGGTCGACCGCACGCTGGTCACCAGCCGCAAGCCCGACGACCTGCCGGCCTTCAACCGCGAGATGGTGAAGCTCTTCGAGCTCGCGAACGAGCCGGCGATCCATTGACGACCGCGGCCTCGGCCCCCGGCGCCTCGCGCGGTCCGGTGTAGCGCGCCCGCGGCCGTATCAGCTGCCCCGAGACCTGCTGTTCGAGCACGTGCGCGGCCCAGCCCACGCTGCGCGCCAACGCGAACAAGGTCAGCGGTGCATCGGCCGGGAGCTTGTGCGCGGCCGCGAGCGCGGCCAGCGCGAAGTCGATGTTCACCGGCTCGCCGAGCAGCTTCTCGCCCGCGGCGCGCAGTGCCGCGAAGGCGGGCGGCAGGTCGAACGCGCCCGCGAGCAGCGCGGCGCAGCGTGCATCGCCCGCGGGGTAGAGCGGATGGCCAAAGGCCGCGAGCGGCCGGTCGTGCGCCAGCCATTCGCGCAAGGTCGCTTCGCTGCCGATGTCGGCGGCGCTGCGCACCATCGCCTGCACGGCCGTCGCCGCACCGCCGTGCAGCGGACCGGTCAAGGTGGCCAGGCCCGTGAGCAGGCACGCCGCGAGCGATGCGCCGGTCGATGCCGTCACGCGCGCCGCGAAGGTCGAGGCGTTGAGCTCGTGGTCGGCCAGCAGCACCAGCGCGCGGCGCAGCACGTCGGCTGCGTGGGGCCGCCGCCATGCCTTTGCGAGGCGCAGGTGCAGCGGCGCGCTGCCCGCGGCCCGCGTGCCGAGCAGTGCATCGGCGAGCGTGCCGATCACCTCGGCCGCCTCGGCCTGCAGCACGGCGGGCGAGCGGCCGCGCGTCGGTGCATCGGTTGCGGCGCGCGCGGCGAGCGCGCCAAGCGCCGCCTGCAGCGGCATCGCATCGCCCTGCAGCGGCGCGGCTGCAGTGGCTGAAACGGCTTCGAAGCGCGGCGGTGCGCACGCCCACAGCAGGCCGGCCACGTCCTCGAGCGTCGCGTGCTGCGCGAGCGCGCAGGCATCGTGTCCGCGGTACAGCAGCTGGCCCTCGGCCACGGTCGACACCGCAGAGGGCAGCACCGGCTCGCCCCACTGGATCGCCTCGCTCGCCACCGTCTCGCTGCTGCGCCGTCCGCGCGTGCGCGCCGCGATGCGCTGAACGTCGTCGCGGTGGTAGAGGCTGCGCCGCGGATCGGCCGCATCGGGCCGCGCGCGCACGCGGCCCCGGCTCACGTTGGCATAGAGCGTCTGCGGCCGCACCTGCATCAGCGCGAGCGCGTCGGCAGCGGGGAGCCAGAGCGGTATCTTGTTGTTCATGTTGATGCAATAAATCAAGATTGACGTCAATGCCAGTGTGGCCAGAATCGTCTCATCGTGCAATCACAGACACAAGGAGCAAGAGCGATGAACCAGGACGATGGCAGCCTCGAAGGCGTGGTGGCCGCCCACACGGTGTTGTCCGAGGTCGACGGTGCCGCGGGGCGGCTGGTGATCCGCGGCCACGCGCTCGGCGACATCGCGGGCCGCTGGCAATTCGAAGACGCGGTGGCGCTGCTGTTCGAGGGCTTCTTCGACGCGCTGCCCAAGGGGCCCGCACTGCGCACGGCGCTGGGCCGCGCGCGGCGCGAGGCCTTCGAGCGGCTGCAGCCCGGCGACGAGGCCGCATTGCGCCGACTCGCGCCCATCGAGGCGGTGCGCGCGCTGCTCGCGCGCCTGCCCGACGGCGACGACCTCGCCACCGCGCTGCGCCTCGTGGCCGCGCCGGCGGTGTACACCGCCGCCGTGATGCGCTGGCGCCTCGGCCAGCCGGCGCTCGCGCCCGACGAGGCGCTGCCGCAGGCGGCCGACATGCTGCGCATGCTGCATGGCCGCGCGCCGACCCCGGCGCAGGCCGCCGCGCTCGACACCTACCTCGTCACGGTCAGCGACCACGGCCTCAATGCCTCGACCTTCGCCGCCCGCGTGGTCGCCTCGACCGCTGCAGGGCTCGCCTCGGCCGTGCTCGCGGGCATCAGCGCGCTCAAAGGGCCGCTGCATGGCGGCGCGCCCGGACCGGTGCTCGATGCACTCGATGCCATCGGCAGCGCCGACCGCGCGCGTGCCTGGCTCGAGGCCGCGGTGGCCGACGGCCAGCGGCTGATGGGCTTTGGCCACCGCATCTACCGCGTGCGCGATCCGCGCGCCGATGCGCTCAAGGCCGCACTCGGGCGGCTCAGTGCCGAGGGCGGCGTGGACGCCGCGCGCTTCGCGCTGGCCGAGGCGGCGGAGCAGGCCGCGCTCGCGATCCTGCGCGAGAAGAAGCCCGGCCGCGCGCTCGAGACCAACGTCGAGTTCTATACCGCGCTGCTGCTCGAGGCGCTGGGCTTCGGCCGCGAGAGCTTCACCTGCGTGTTCGCCGCGGGCCGCGTGAGCGGATGGATCGCGCATGCGCGCGAGCAGGTGCAGAAGGGGCGGCTGATCCGGCCGCAATCGGTGTACGTCGGCCCCGCGCCCGAGCCGGCCGCCGAAACCGCGCTCGCCGGCTGACGGGCCGGTTGCCCGGGCTGCGCAAGAGGGCGCCGCGGTGTTCCGGTACGCTTCGCCGTTCGATCCGCAACGCGAAAGCATCGCTCATCCTCCATGGCGGCCCCTGCAGCTTCTTCTTCCTCCTTCGAGCGCGCGCAGCGCCTGCCCGTCCGCTTCGCGTGGACCGTGATCGCCATCCACGCCGCGCTGTTCGTGCTGGGCATGGTGCTGCAGCTGCTGCCGACCTCGCCGAACAGCGCGCAGATGCGCGGCGTCTATGCGCAGCCGGGCGTGTGGATTCCGCTGCTGTCGCGCACGATGACGGTGTGGCTGCTGGCCGCCACGCTCGCGTGGTGCCATGCGCGCCAGGCGCTCGACCTGCGCGGCGCGGCGCGCGTGTCGCAGTTGCGCGGGGCCGGCCGCCGCTTTGCCGTTGCGTACCTTGTCCTGACGGCCGTGCACTACGTGGCGCTGAGCCCGCTGCTCTACCAGGTGCAGGTGCTCTTCATGCCGGGCGGCGCGCTGCACGCGCAGGTGGAGGGCTACGGCCTGCGCCCGATCCTGGCCGTGTCGGCGCTGGTGCAGTCGCTGCTGCAGATGCTGCTGCTCGTCGCCATCGTGTGGCTCTCGGCCTGGTTTGCGCTGCGCGAACGCGGCGGCCCGGTGCCGGCCCTGGCCGCGTCCGCCGCCGACACGAACGCCGCACCGCCGCGCCGCGCAGTCGCGCTCGTGGTGGGCGCCACCTTCGCGGCACTGCAGATGTGGATCGGCCACATCGCGAGCGCCTGGGTCGACACCTCGCGCGACAGCGACCTGGCGCCGCTGCTGCTCGGCTGGTTCGCGGTGCCGCTGCTGGTCTGGGCGCTGGCCGCCTGGGGCGGCTGGCTTGGCGCCCCGCAGCCGGGCCTCGTGCGCGCCCGGCCGTTCCGCGCCGTGGCGGCGGCGGTGGCGGCTTTCGTGTTGCTGCAGGTGATCTGCGCCGCGCTCGCGCTCGGCGGCCTCTTGTGGGTCGCGAACGTGAGCCAATCGGGCACCAGCAGCGATGCGCGCGTGCTCGGCCTGGCCATCGCGCTGGTGGTGGTCTACCTCGTGCTGCTGGTGATGCTGGCGCGCGCGATCGTGCGCGGCCTGTACCGGCGCTGCTAGCTACTTGTAGCTGCGCGCGTCCTCGATCACCTTGCCGTCGTTCGGCAGCGTGCCCGGCGCCACCAGCTCGATGGTGCCGCGCAGCTTGGTCACCTCGCGCACCGCATCGGCAATGCGCGCGGCCATGCCCTCGGGCGCGGCCGCGCATTCGAGCTTGAGGGTCATCTGGTCGTCGCCCATCTCGCCCGCCACCACGAGCCGCGCGCGCACGATCTCGGGAAAGCGGCGCACCACGTCGGCCACCTGCGAGGGGTGCACGAACATGCCGCGCACCTTGGTGGTCTGGTCGGCGCGCCCGAGCCAGCCCTTGATGCGCTTGTTGGTGCGGCCCGTGGGGCAGCTGCCCGCGAGCACGGCCGAGAGGTCGCCGGTGCCGAAGCGCACCAGCGGATAGTCGGGGTTGAAGGTGGTCACCACGATCTCGCCGACCTCGCCGTCGGGTACCGGGTCGCCGGTGCCGGGCCGCACGATCTCGAGCAGCACGCCCTCGTCGACCAC
>CAMLCW010000090.1 GCA_946478645.1 uncultured Variovorax sp. | reverse complement strand
CTGCCTTCGGACATCCGCGAGAAGGTGCGGCTCGACCGTCACCTGGGGCGCGAGGACTACATGCGCTGGCAGCAGATCCTCGGGCGCCAGGGCTGGTTCACCGGCGCCTGGCCGCGCGAGCACGGCGGGCAGGCCTGGACGCCGATGCAGACCATCATCTTCAACCGCGTCGCGGGCGAACTGCACGGGCCCGAGCTGCAGGTGTTCGGCCCGGCCATGGTGGGGCCGGTGATCTACACCTTCGGCACCGAGGAACAGAAGGCGCAGCACCTGCCGGCGATCCGCGATTCATCGGTCTGGTGGTGCCAGGGCTATTCGGAGCCGGGCGCGGGCTCGGACCTCGCGGCGTTGCAGACCGCGGCGGAAGACGATGGCGGCGACCATTACATCGTCAACGGCCAGAAGATCTGGACCTCGTTCGCCCACTTCGCCGACTGGATGTTCTGCCTCGTGCGCACCGGCCGCGAGGCGAAGCGGCAGCAGGGCATTTCGTTCCTGCTGATCGACATGAAGACGCCGGGCGTCGAGGTGCAGCCGATCCGCATGATGGACGGGCGGCACTACCTCAACGCGGTGTTCATCAACAACGTGAAGGTGCCCAAGCGCAACCGCATCGGCGAGGAGGGGCGCGGCTGGACCTATGCCAAGTTCCTGCTCGAGCACGAGCGCGTGGAGAACGCCAACCTGCGTTTCATCACGCAGGAGCTGCAGAAGCTGCGGCGCGTGGCGTCGCACGTGCGCAGCGGCGATGGCCGCCGACTGGCCGACGACCCCGGCTTCATGGGCGAGGTGGCGGCCGTCGAGGCGCAGTTCAAGGCGCTCGAGGTCGGCCTGCTGCGCACCTTGTCGGACATGCAGGCCGGCGTGCCGGTGGGGCCGGGCAAGTCGTCGTTCATCAAGATCCGCGGCACCGAGATCGCGCAGCGCATCACCGAGCTGCTGGTCGAGGCGAGCGGTCCCGATGCACTGCGCTACCAGCCCGGGCCGCTGTTCGGCCAGGGCCCCGCGCACGCGACGATCGGCCCCGCGCATGCGCTCGGGCCGGTGGCCACGTACCTCTTCTGCCGCGCGATGACCATCTACGGCGGCAGCACCGAAGTCCAGAAAAACATCATGGCCAAGCACGTGCTCGGCCTGTAGACCCACTTCACCCATTGCCCATGAACGACGACACCCCCGACTACCTGCAGGGCGAGAAGCCGCTGCACGAATACCTGCGCGGCCATGCGCGGTCCCACCCCGACAAGGCGGCGCTGGTCTGGTACGGCCGCGCCATCAGCTACGGTGAGCTCGACCGCTGGAGCGATGCTTTTGCACAAGCCCTGCACGAGTGCGGCGTGGGCAAGGGCGACCGCGTGGCGCTCTTCATGCAGAACTGTCCGCAGTACCTGGTCGCGCACTTCGGCATCCAGAAGATCGGCGCCATCGTGAGCCCCTGCAGCCCGATGTTCAAGGCGCACGAGTTCGCCTACCAGGTCGGCGACCTCGGCGCCAAGGCGCTGGTGGTGGCCGACCATCTGGTGCCGATCGCGCAGTCGGTGGCCGACCGCGTGCAGGTGCCGCACGTGTTCAGCGTGCGCTATGCCGACCTGCTGCCCGATGCGCCCAACGCGCGCGTGCCCGACGAAGTGGCCGCGCGCCGGCCGCTGCCCGAAGGCACGATCGACTTCCACGCCGCAGTGGTGCAGCGCGCCGACCCCGTGGCGCCGCAGGTGGCGCTGTCGATGGACGACGTCTCGCTCATGACCTACACCTCGGGCACCACCGGCATGCCCAAGGGCGCGATGCTGAGCTACCGCAACGCGCTCTACAAGACCGCGGTGGGGCAGGAGATGTTCCGCATCCAGGCGAGCGACGTGATGCTCGCGGTGGCGCCGCTCTATCACATCGCCGGCATGATCTGCGGCGTGACCATGCTGGCCTACACCGGCGCGACCGTGGTGCTGCTCAACCGCATGGACGCGCTGGCGGTGCTGCAGTCGATCGAGCGCAACCGCGTGACCTGGTGGTACGCCATGGCGCCGATGCTGGTCGCGGCCATGAACGAGCCGGAGGCGCGGCGCTTCGACCTGTCGTCGCTGCACACCACCATGGGCACGAGCTTCGGCATCAAGCTGACCGAGGAACTCGCGCAGCGCTGGAGCGCGTTCGCGAACGACTGCCTCGTCTACGAAGCGGGCTACGGCCTCTCGGAGACGCACACCAACGACGTGATGATGCCGCGCGACGGCATCCGCTGGGGCACCAACGGCGTGCCCGGTCGCGGCGTCGAGCTCAAGATCATCGACACCGACGGCCGCACGCTGCCGGTGGGCGAGAGCGGCGAGATCGCGGTGCGCAGCCAGGGCGTGTTCCACGGCTACTGGAACCGGCCCGAGGCCACCGCCGAGGTGCTGCGCGACGGCTGGGTCCACACGGGCGACATCGGCCGCATGGACGCGCAGGGCTACCTGACCTTCATCGGCCGCGTGAAGGAAATGATCAAGGTCTCGGGCTACAGCGTGTTCCCCGAGGAGGTCGAGTCGATCCTGATCCTGCACCCCGACGTGCGCCAGGTCGCGGTGATCGGCGTGCCCGACCCCGACAAGGGCGAGGTGATCAAGGCCTTCGTCGTGCCCGGCTCGCCCGCGTTCGACGCCCAGGCGCTGCTGGCCTGGGCGCGCGAGAACATGTCGCACTACAAGGTGCCGCGCCAGGTCGAGGTGCGCGAATCGCTGCCCGCGAGCGGCACGGGCAAGGTGCTGCGGCGCTTGCTGAAGGAAGGGCACGGCGTGCCGGCCTGAGCGCCGTCAGTGCTTGAAGCCGGACTCGCGCTGGGCCCTCTGGGCAGGATGAACCCGTGTCGATGTCGGTCGGGTAGCGGCGTAGCCGCGCTCGGGCATGCCTCAGCGCGCCGGGACCCGAGGCTGCGGTCTGGGCGGCTTGTCGCCTCTGGCGCGGGCTTGCAAGTAGGCCTTCGCCTCGTCCCAGGGCACCGACTCGCCGGTTCTCTGAAGAGTGGCCCAGCGTTCTTTCGCGACCCGACGGAATTCTTCGTCCCGCTCGCGCAAGCGTCCGTGCGGCGCCATCAGCCGCGCCCCCAGGGCCGCCACCAGCGCCGCGGAGGCTCCCACGGCGCGAGCGGGCGCGTGTCGAGTTCGAGATCGTCGGGCTGCGCGCGACGGCCCTGGAGCTGCCGCACCTTCACCTCGAGCGCATGCGCGATGCCGCGTGCCTGTCGCTCGCCGCGCAGCGCGCGGCGGCGCCACTCCGCGGCCTGGGCGGCCAGCGCCTGCGGGTCGTGATCGGAGGCTTCCAATTCCATGATGCGGCAATTGTTGCCGTTGGCGGGCCGCGCCTTGTAGGCCGAAGGCGCACGCCGGCGTACGAAAGGATACAAGTCCGTGCGCCCGGCGAGTATCCCTGCGGGCAGGGGTGTAAAAAGCATGCCGAGGCCGGCGGCGCGGCTTACGATGGCGATCCGAAGGAATACCGATGCCCGACCCGAACCCGCAGCAAGACACCCGCAACCATCCGGTCCAGCGTGCACTGGACAAGAGCAAGGATGTGAAGCAAGCCGTCGAGACGGCCGCGGACGAGCTCGCCGTGGTGCACGCCGTGTTGGACAAGGAGATCGCGGAGGAGGACCGCAGCAACGAGGTGGACCGCGCGATCACCCAGACCGACCGCATCGAGAAGCGGCTGTCCAAGTCCGTCGAAGCGCTCGAGAAGGTGGCCGACGCGCTGGCCGCCGAGGTCCAGAAGAAGACCCCCGGCGATTGAGCCGCGAGCCGGGCGGCCCTGGTCCTCTGCACCTTCGGTGCGTCGGGGAGCCAGCCTACATCCCGGCGCACTGCACGTCGTAAAAAGGAGCCGACCCTGGTTCGCGTCTCCTGTTTGGCAAGGACGCATTCACACAAAGAAAGCGTATGCAGCCACTCGCCACCATCCTCGTCGAGGACAGTGAGACCATCCGGAACAACCTGATCCCCGCGCTCGAAGAACTTGCGGGCGTGCAGGTGCTCGCCGCCGCCGAGACCGCGCAGGACGCGATCACCGCGCTGGGGCGGCACGCGTCATGGGAGCTTGCGATCGTCGATCTCTTCCTCGCCGAGGGCTCGGGACTGACCGTGCTGCGCGCCTGCCAGGAGCGCGGCCCCGCCCAGCATGTGGTGGTGCTGACGAACTACCCCACCGCGGAGATGCGCCGGCGCTGCCTCGCGCTGGGCGCCGACGCGGTGTTCGACAAGTCGACGGAGCTCGACGCGTTCTTCGGGCACTGCCTGGGTTTGCGCAAGGCCTAGGCGGCGCGCCGCCGGCCGCCGTTCTCTCAGCTTCTGCGCAGCCAGTCGTCGATGGTGCGTTTCAGCAGGCCGCGCGCCGGGCTCGCCGCCGCAACGGCTGCTGCGGCCATCGGCGGGGCCGCCGCGATCTGCGCCAGGTTCTCGAACAGGTAGCGACGGGCTTCGACGCGGCGTCCCAGGCTGCGGGCCGCGCGCTCGACCGTGCGCTGCACCAGCAGCGAGTCGCCGCCGAGATCGAAGAAGTTGTCGGTGGCGCGGATCTGGCCCACGTCGATGCCGATCACGTCGGCCCAGATCTGCGCCAGCCGCGAATGCTCGGGCGACAGGACGACGTCGATCGGCGCGGTGGCGCCTTGCGCGGCACCCACGCCGGGGCCATCGAGCGCGGGCGCCGCGTCGGCAGGCTCGGGCGCGAGCCTGCGCAGGTAGGCCGCGCTGGCCGAGCCTTCGACCGAGACGAGGTCGGCAAGCGCCGCCTGCGGGCTTTGCACGGCGCGGCGCAGCAGTTCGAGATAGCGTTCGCGAAACATGGCGCCCGTTTCGCGCAGGTAGATGTCGGCGTTGTAGATCAGCGCGCCCTCGAGCCCGCGCGCCGTGTCGAGCAGCCACACGCCGATGTCCTCGGTCGCGCCGCGCTGCAGCAAGTGCATCTGGCGCGGCTGCAGGCTGCCCACGCGCGGCGCGCGTTCGCGTGCATCCTGGAACGAGAACATGGTCTGGTACGCGCCGAGCGCGTTGGCCTGGCCGGCCGGGCCGGGCTCCGCTGCAATCCGCTCGAACGGCACCTGCTGGCAGCCCATGAGCTCGAGCATCTCGTGCCGCACGTAGCGCATGAACTCCGCCAGCGTGAGGCTCTCGTCGATGTGCAGTGCCACCGGAAGCATGTTGTTGAAGAGGCCCATCACGTTCTCGGTTTCGGGCTGTTGCCGTCCCCGCACCGGGTTGCCCACGACGATGGTGCGGCTGCCCACCGCATGGGCCATCGTGAGTGCATAGATGCCGAAGGTCAGCATGCTGAGCGTCACGTCCAGGCTGCGTGCTGTTTCGCGCAACTGCTCGGCCGCGGGCGGGTCGATGGCGATCCAGTGCGAGCCGCCCTGGCCGCTCTTGCCTGCGCGGCGCGGCATGTCGGTGCGCGCCAGGCGCGGCGGCGGCAGCGCGGCCGCACGCTGGCGCCAGAACGAGAGCTGCGCCTCGAACTCCGGCGTGGTCATCCATTGATCGAGCCACTCGGCATAGTCGCCCTGCGTGGTGGCGAGCGCGGGCAGCGCATGCGCCTGGCCGCGCTCGGCCGCATCGTAGAGCGCGGCGAGCTCGTTCTGCAGCACGTCGAACGACCAGCCGTCCCAGATCAGGTGATGCGGCACGAACACGAACGCATGGTCGCGCGCATCGATGCGGAACAGCGCCGCATGCACCATCGGCGCGCTGCGGATGTCGATCGGTCGATCGGCCAGCGCCTGCATGCGCTCGGCCAGCTCGGCTTCGCGCTGGTCGGCGGGCAGGTGCTGCAGGTCGATCACCGGCAGCGAGAAATCGACCTCGCGCGCGATGCGCTGCACGGGCTGCCCGCTTTGCCGATCGACGTCCATGAAGGTGCGCAGCGCGGGCTGGCGCCGGACGATCTCGCGCAGCACGGCCTCGAAGCGTTCGACGTCGAGGTCGCCCTGGAGGCGCTGCGCGGAAGGGGCGTTGTAGACCGAGCGGCCCGGGTGCAGCTCTTCCATGAACCGGATGCGCGCCTGCGACAGCGTCATCGGTGCGGTTTCGCGGTCGGGCCGGCAGGGCAGGCGGGCCTGCTCCGCCGCGCCCGTGTCCTGCAGGCGGACGATCGCGGCCGCAAGGCGCTCTGCAGTGGGCGCTTCGAACAGCGTACGCAATGGCAGCGTGAGCTTGAACTCGCGCCCCAGCAACGTCGCCAGCCGCGCGGCCAGCAGCGAGTGGCCGCCGAGCGTGAAGAAGTCGTCGCGCATGTCGAGGCCGGGCAGCCGCAGCACCTGCTCCATGAGCGACAGCACCTTCGCTTCGGTGTCGCTCGCCGGGCGCGTGCCCTGCTGCGCGGCCTCGCGCAGCACGGCACGCGGCGCCGGCAGCGCGGCCCGGTCGATCTTGCCGTTGGGCAAGGTGGGCAGCGAGGCGAGCGCGACCACATGCTGCGGCAGCATGAACGCCGGAAGGCGTTCGCGCAGGTGCTGCATCAGCGCGTCGGCGCTGAAGGCAGCGCCGGCCACGCCCGGCTGCAGCGCCACGTAGGCCGCGAGCCGCACGTCGCCCGGTGCATCCTCGCGTGCGATGACCACGCTGCGCGAAACGCCGGCGACCTCGTTGCATCGGGCTTCGATTTCGCCAGGCTCGATGCGGTAGCCGCGCACCTTGAGCTGGAAGTCGAGCCGCCCGAGGTGCTCCAGCAGGCCGTCATGGCGCCAGCGGCCGCGGTCGCCGGTGCGGTACACCGCGGTAGCGCTGCCGAGGATGTGCGCCGCCACGAAGCGCTCCGCCGTGAGTTCGGGCCGGTCCAGGTAACCGAGCGCCAGGCCGTCGCCGCCGATGCAGATTTCGCCCGGCACGCCGACCGGACAGGGCTGCAGGTTGGCGTCGAGGATCCACACGCTGGTGTTGTCGATCGGCTTGCCGATCGACATGCCGCGCGCTGCCAACACCTCGCGCTCGATCTCCCACCCCGTGGACCACACCGTGGTCTCGGTCGGACCATAGACGTTCCAGAGCTGCGCGCAGCGCGCGAGCAGTTCGAGCGCAAGCCCGCTGCGCACCGGCTCGCCGCCGATCCAGCCGCGAAAGCCCGGCGCGCCCGGCCATTCGGCATCGAGCAGCAACTGCCACATGCCGGGCGTGGCCTGCAGGATGGTGATGTGCGCGTCGGCGAGCAGCGCGCGCAGCCGGCTGCCGTCCATGGCGGTGTCGCGCTGCACCACCACGATCTCCGCGCCGGCGGCCAGCGGCAGCAGCAGTTCGGCCACCGCGATGTCGAACGACAGCGTGGTGACGGCGGCCAGGCGATCGTCCTCGCCGATGCCGGGCGCCTTGCGCATCGACTGGAGCAGGTTGGCCACCGCGCGATGCGGCACGCACACGCCCTTGGGCCGTCCGGTCGAGCCCGAGGTGTAGATGATGTAGGCCGCGTCCTCGGGCACGGCACTGCCGTCGTCTTGCGGCAGCGCTTCCGCGGGGCCGAGCGTCCATGCAGTGTCGAGGTCGAGCTCGAACACCCGGCTCACGGCGTCGGCGCGCCAGCCGCGCGGCGCGGTCGTCACATCGGAGGTGGTCAGCAGGAGGTCGAGGTGGGCGTCCTCGGCGTACTGGTCGAGGCGCGCCTGCGGAAACCCCGGGTCGAGCGGCACGTAGGCCGCGCCCGACTTCAGCACCGCCAGCAGCGCGACGACCATCTCGATGCCGCGCTGCAGGCACAGGCCCGCGCGCGTGCCCCGGCGCAGGCCGCGTGCGCGAAGCGCATGTGCCAGCCGGTTCGACATGGCGTCGAGCTCGCCGTAGCTGCAGCGGTGCGCCCCGTCGCGCACCGCGGGGCGCGCGGGCCGGCGTTGGGCACTGGCCACGAAGCCCGCATGCGCGAACGGCAAGCCGACGCGCTCGGTGCGTGGCGGCTGCAGCGCGCGCAGCGCGGCGGTCGACGCGGGCGACAGCACCTCGAGTTCGCCCACGGCCCGGCTCGGCGCCTGGACGGCCGCGCGCAGCACGCACTCGAAGATGTCGAGCCAGCCCCGCACGCTGGCCAGGTCGAACAGCCCGGTGTTGTACTGGACCTCGACCACCAGCGCGCCGCCGAGCGGCCGCAGATTGAAGAACAGCTCGAAGTTCTCGAACCGGCGCGGTGCGCTGCCGAGGGTGGCGTCGAGGCCTGCGAACGCCTGCGTGCTGCCGTCGAGGTCGGGATCGACGTTGAACATCACGCTCACGAGCGGCAGCCGGCTCGCGTCCCGCTGCAGCGAAAGCTTCCCGAGCAAGGCGCCATAGGTCAGTGATTGATGCTCGAGGGCATCGAGCACCGTGCTGCCGCATTCGGCCACCAGCGCGTCGAAGGGTTGCCGTGCATTCACCCCGATGCGCAGCGGCAGCAGGTTCACGCATTGGCCGACGAGCGCCGGCATGTCGCGCGCGAGCTGCCCTGAGGCGGGAATGCCCACCACGATGTCGTCCTGCCCGGTCAGGCGGTGCAGCGTCGCGGCAAAGGCGCCCAGCAGGCCCGCGAAGAGACTGGTGCCGCACCGCGCGCCCAGGGTGCGCATGGCGGCCACGAGGCCGGCATCGAGCACGTGCTCGGTGCGGCGCGAATCGAAGGTGCGCACGGCCGGGCGGGGGCGGTCCAGCGGCAGTTCGAGCACCGGCAGCGTGCCGCTGCCGAAGCGGTCGAGCCAGTGGTCGACGTGCGCCTGCATGGCAGGCCCCGACGCCTCGGCCGCCTCCTGCGCGGCAAAGGCGGCATAGGCCGGTGGCGCCGCAAGCTCGCAGCCGGCATAGAGCCGGGCCAGCTCGTCGGCGATCACCGCCCAAGACCAGCCATCGCAGACCACGTGGTGGGCCGACAGCACCAGCTCGTTCACATCGGGCTCGAGCCGATACAGCGCGGCCCTGAAGAGCGGACCCTGTGCGAGCGGGAAGGGCGTGCAGACCGCGTCATGGTGCGCGGCTTCGAGGGCCTTTGCGCGCGCGGCGGCATCGAGCGGCCGAAGGTCCCGCACCTCGAGGTCCGGCATGCCTGCCGCGTTCACCAGCATGCAGCTGCCGTCGGGCGAGATGGTGGCGCGCAGCGACTGGTGGCGCGCCACCAGGCCGGCCAGCGCCCGCGCCAGTGCGGGCACATCGAGCGCGCCGCGCAGCCGCAGCAGCAAGGTCTCGTTGTAGGCCAGCGATGCCTCGGTGCCGAGCATGGCGCCGAGCCAGACTTCCCGCTGGGATTCGGTCGTGGGAATGACGCATTCGACGGCGTGGCCGGTCGGGGTGGGTGCGAGAACCTCGTTCATGCTGCCGCCTTTCGCTGCGTGGCGGCCGATCCATGCGCCGTCATTCGGATGCTGATAAGAATCAATTCCACAGGGATCGTAGGTGTTTCAAACACGCGGGGGATGAACATTTTTGACAAATTACCTTCGGAGGTATTTGTTCCAGCGTGCTACTACCCACCACCGATCACCCGTTGCCCAAGCGGATGCGGCGGGTCTCCATCGCCCGGGGAAAATGGCTAAAATGGGGAATATCCGTATTTTGAGGAGCCGCCATGGCCGCCAGCACCGTTTCCGTCCGACCCGCTGAAATCGAGCGTCTGACGCGCGACCTGCCTTCGTTCTCGGCCACCCGGCTGGCCTCGGGCATGCAGAGCGTGACCAGCACCGTGATGGCGCGCGGCGCGGTGGTGATCACGCGGCATGAGCAGCCCTCGATGGTGCTGATGTCGGTGGAACGCTATCTCAAGCTCGAACAAGCTGCGGAGCCGAACCTCGATGCGCTCACCAGCCGCTTCGACGACATGTTCGCGCGCATGCAGGGCGATGCGGCCGCCGAGGCCATGGCCGAGGCCTTCGCGATGGCGCCAGCCGAGCTCGGCGCTGCCGCAGTGGCCGAGGCCGCACCGCGCCGCCGCCGCTGATGCCGGCGCGCATCTTCGTGCTGGCCGGCGTCAACGGGGCCGGCAAGAGCAGCGTGGGCGGCGCTGCGCTGCTGCAGAAGAAGGTCGACTACTTCAACCCCGACCTCGCCGCGCGCGAGCTGTCGGACGCCGATCCGGCCCTGTCGATCGAGGCGGCCAACGCCCAGGCCTGGGAGCTTGGCCGCAAGGGGCTGGAGCGCGCGCTGGCGCAGCAGCTGAACTTTGCCTTCGAGACCACGCTGGGCGCGCGGACGATCCCGCAGTTGCTGCTCGACGGCGCGGCGCAGGGCGCCCAGGTCCATCTCTGGTATGCGGGGCTTGCGTCGCCCGAACTGCATCTGCAGCGCGTCAGGGCCCGGGTGGCCGCGGGCGGGCACGACATTCCCGAAGCGAAGATCCGCGAGCGCTACGAAACCAGCCGCGCCAACCTGATCCGCCTGCTGCCGCATCTGGCGAGCCTGCGCGTCTACGACAACAGCGCCGAGGGCGACCCGAAGGCCGGCCAGCGGCCCCAGCCGCTGCTGCTGCTGCACATGGAGGGCGGGCGCGTGGTCTCCCACATCGCGCTGGGCCAGGTGCCGCAGTGGGCCAAGCCGATCATGGCCGTGGCGCTGGCGCGCGTGCGGGACAGGCCCTAAGAGGCCCTAAGCGGCTTCGGTGATCGGCCTGAGCCACTGCGCGGCAGCCGCTTCCGGCGGCATGGCGCGCAGATGTTCGTCGCGGAAAAGCTCACGCGCGACGTCCTCCAGTTCGCGCGCATCGACGGTGTGCCACTGCTGCTGCAGCCGGTAGGCGCAGGCGGCGATCCAGAGGGTGGCGGGGAGGCGGTCCATGGGCGGATTATGCCGCAAATACTGTATGAAAGCACAGTGTCTGTCGGGCTGATCCCGAACCGCCGGCGCGCACGGTGCATGGACGCTGGATCGGGCAAGTCCCCGCCAGGATCGTGCAAGGGCCGAGGGGGTGCGCTTCCTACGATCGAGGCCATGTTCAACGGGCGCAGTTCGCGCTACCACCTGGAGGCTGAAATGAGCAAGGTCTGGTTCATCACGGGAGCAGGGCGCGGCATCGGCGCACAGATCGCGAAGGCGGCGCTGGCCGCGGGCGACAAAGTGGTCGCGACGGGCCGCAATGTGCAGCAGCTGGTGCAGGTGTATGGCGCGCACGCCGACCAGGTGGCCTGCCTCGCACTCGACACCACCCGCGCGCAAGACGCGGCCGCCGCCGCCGAGGCCGCGCAGCAGCGCTTCGGCCGCATCGACGTGCTGGTCAACAATGCGGGCTACGGCCAGCTCGGGCTGTTCGAGGAGATCGACAGCGCCGATGTCGAACGGCAGTTCCACACCAATGTCTTCGGCCTGATGCACGTGACGCGCGCAGTGCTGCCGCTGATGCGGCGCCAGCGCAGCGGCCACGTCCTGAACCTGTCGTCGATCGGCGGCTTCATGGGCTTCGACGGATCGTCCGTCTATTGCGCAGCCAAGTTCGCGGTCGAGGGATTCTCCGAGTCGCTGGCGCTGGAGGTCGCGCCGTTCGGCATTCGCGTGACCATCGTCGAGCCGGGCTTCTTTCGCACCGACTTCCTCGACAAGAGCTCGGTGCAGTACGGCACGCGCCGCATCGCCGACTACGGGGGCTCGCCCGGCGAGCCGCCGCGCGCCACCTACGAGAGCTACAACCACAAGCAGCCGGGCGACCCGGCGAAACTGGGGCGCGTCGTGGTCGATCTCGCGTCGATGGCCGAGCCGCCGCTGCACTTCGTCGCGGGGACCGACGCGCTCGGCTTTGCGCGCGGCGCCTTCGAGCGCCGGCGCACCGAGCTCGAGGCGTTCGCCAGCCTGTCGGTCACCACCGACGGTGCGTTCTGAACCGCTTCCCAGGAGATTTGCGATGCAACGACGATGCCACTTCCACGGCTTTCACCGCTTCCACCGCCTGGCGGCCGCATGCCTGTCCGCCGCGGCGCTCTTCGTCGGCCCCATGGCGCAGGCGAACCCGGCAGCAGCCGATCCCCGCGTGGCGCGCGGCGAACAGATGCTGCTGGAGCTCAATCGCGGCAAGCCGCAGCCGACCTACGAGGCCATGCGCAGCCAGTTCCCGTTTCTTGCCGAAGCCACAGCGGGCTACGCGCTCGGCAGCGTCTGGGACCGGAAGGTGCTCGATGCCCGCACACGCCAGCTGTCGGCGATGGCGGCGTTCGCTGCGTTGGGCCTGCGGCCGTTCTTCAAGATCCATGCAGGCTATGCGCTCGACGCCGGCGTGCCCGCGGACGAGCTCAAGGAGATCGTCTATATCGTCACCGTTCCCGCGGGCTTCCCGCGCGCGATCGAGGCCTCGCAGGCGCTGCAGGAGCTGCTGCAGGAGCGGGGGCTGGGCGGCAGCGCCGCCGCCGTGCCGCAGGCGGGCCGACAGTGAGCGGGGGTACGCGGGTTCCCCTCGCGTAGCAGCGCGTGCTGCTGCGCTGGCGGCCGCGGCGTGCCGTCCTTCAGGCGGCGCATCCGCGTGCCTGCAGCAGCCGCTGGGAAGGTCGTGCAAGATTTCAGCGAACTCCTCAGGCACAGCAACAATGACAGACAACAGCACGCCCATTTCCGACGGCCACTCGCTCGAATACCGCGGATTTCGCTTCGAGCTTCGCGCTGAGCCCTCGACCGGCGGCTACCGGCCGCTCGTCGTCGTTGTCCGCACGCCCGCGGAGGAGGAAGAAGCGCAACTGCCAAACGACACGGATGAGATCGTGTATGGCTCCGAAGCAGAGGCAACCCGGCACGCGGAGCAGCAGGCGATGCGCTGGGTTCATGACCGCACCGGCGATGGACAGGGGCAGTTCTAAGGTGCGCGCAGGCGCGAAACATCCTTCGACGGCGGCACGCCGAAGAGCCTGCGGTATTCGCGGCTGAACTGCGACGCGCTCTCGTAGCCCACGCTGAAGCCCGCGCGCGAGACCTCCATGCGCTCGCTCAGCAGCAGGCGGCGGGCTTCCTGCAGACGCAGCTGTTTCTGGTACTGCAGCGGGGTCATCGAGGTCAGGGCCCTGGTGTGGTGGTGAAGCGACGACGCGCTCATGCTGCATTCGCCTGCCAGCGCCTCGACCTTCAACGGCTCCGCGATATTGGCCTTGAGCCACGCCACCGCACGCATCACGCGCGCGGCGTGGCTGTCGGGCCGCGCCACCTGCGCGAGCCGCTCGCCTTGCTCGCTGCGCAGCAACCGGTAGACGAGCTCGCGAACTACCAGCGGCGCGAGCATGGCGGCGTCCTCGGGTGAATCGAGCAGCCGCATGATCCGGATCGCCGCATCGAGCATGTCCTCGCTCACGTCGTTGAGGAACAGCCCGCGCGATGTGGCGGCGCGCCGCACCCCGGCGTTGCCCAGCTGCATGACGAGTTCCGACACTTCGGTCGGATCGAAGTCGAGCCGAAAACAGAGGTAAGGCGTGTCGAACCTGGCGTGCACGACCTGGGCGCTGACCGGCAGGTCGGTCGAGAACACGAGGAAGCGCGAGGCGTCGTAGGTGTAGACCTGGTCGCGCAACATCACGCGCTTGGCGCCCTGCGCAATGATGCACACCGACGGCGGATGCAGCGCGCGGATCAGCTCGTCGCCGGGGGCGGCAAGCCGGATGGCCGACACGCGCGGAATCGGCGTCGGGCAGACCCCGTCCTGCGGGGCGTGCCGTGAGAGAAGGCGGGCGAGCTCGCCGATCCGGCCGGTGAGCGGCCTGGAAGGACCGGCTGGCGCTGCGGCCGGTTCGAGGGCCGCGACGGCGTGTGATGCGAGTGCGTGGGAAGCCATGCGCACACGGTATATCAGTGATTGCGAAATCTGCCAAAAGCCTGTCTGACCATCTCCACAACGTCATGCGGCCGAACCTCCTGCGCATGATGTCTTGGGCCGTGGGCACCCAGCGCGGGTTCGACTTCAGCATTGGGAAGAACTACAAGTACCTCGACAAGTTCTTGCCAGCGGCGGACTGGGCCGCCTTCCCGAAGGCTGTCGCGTTCGTCGCTGTGTGTCAGAACCGTGCATTTCGGCTACCTCATGGTTTCGCAATGCTGGACCGGGTATGCCATCGTGGATGATGTGGGCGGCGATGCCGGTCACAAGGTGCGGTGCGGCGCCAAAGCATCATGGATGCAGCTGTCGAATGGTCGAGAAGCACTGGTGCTCCAGGTGTTCGGCTGGAGACGCAATCAATCAATGGCTGCGTGCCGCTTCTACGAACGCTACGGCCTTGTTCTGGGCAGTCACGATCGGTACTTGTATCGTGCGCTGAATCCCGGGACGCGGGAAGTCGCGCTCTATTGGTACCTGTGCTTCGACGGTTAGGCGAATCCCTGCGGTCGGTGCTTCGATCGGATTCCTCCCGGCGCAGCCGGGCCCACGTGCTGCCCTGTCGCACGTGGGCCCTGAAGACCTGTCGGCCTGCTAGCGGCCGTCTCGGTCGGAGTCTCCCGGAATGGCGCGCTCGAGCGTGTTGCTCACGCGCTGCCAGGCATCGCGCGAGGCATGCCGGGCATGCTCCCAGCGCAGGTTCGACTTGCCGCGCGACGTGTCCCAGTCGCGCTCGAGATCGCTCTCCACATCGTCGAACGCGCGGCCCTGGTGGCGGTTGTACGACTCTGCGCCGTAGCGGTAGGCGGGCCCGTAGTCGTCGTAGCTATGGCCATTGGCCACGTAGGGGCGCGTGGTGTAGTTGTCACGCCAGTAGCTTTCCTCGAGGTCCGGGTCGGCGGTGGCCGCGACGCCGCGCCCGGTGAGCGCGCCGACGGCCGCACCGGCTGCGGCGCCGACCGCGGCGCCCACGGGTCCGGTCATGCCGCCGATCGCCGCCCCGGCGGCCATTCCACCCGCGACGCCGCCGGCTGCCCCGCCGACGGCTGCGCCGACGC
>CAMLCW010000089.1 GCA_946478645.1 uncultured Variovorax sp. | reverse complement strand
CAGCGCGGCCACGGTGGCGCCGACGTTGGTGCCCTTGCTGTCGTCGAAGTACTCGACGTCGTCGACCAGCGCGATCGGCTCCACGCGGTGCGGCTCGCCGCGGTATTCGCGCAGGCCGTAGAGCATCGGGCCGAGCGGGCAGCCGGCCGCACTCGCGAGCGCGAGCGCGGCGAGCGCATTCATGGCGTTGTGGCGGCCGCGGATGCGCAGCGCGTCGGCCGGCATCAGACGCTGCACGAAGATCTCTTCCTCGACGACCGCGCCGCGCTTGCGCTTCTGCGTCTCGTCGGCCTCGAGCGCGCGCACCAGCCAGGTCATGCCGTTGAGCCGCTCGATGCCGTAGTCGCCGGGGCGCTGCGGCATTCCTGCGCCGAAGGTCACGTGCGTGCGCACCTGCGGACGCTGCAGCTTCACCCGCACGGGCGCGGGCAGCATCGCCATCACGCCGTCGTCGTCGCGGTTCAGGATCATCAAACCCCCGGCGCCGAAGATGCGCGCCTTGGCGGCGGCGTAGGCCTTCATGTCGCCGTGCCAGTCGAGGTGGTCCTGCGTGAGGTTGAGCACCGTCGCCGCCGTGGGCTCGAAGTCCTGCACGCCGTCGAGCTGGAAGCTCGAAAGCTCGAGCACCCACACGTCGGGCAGCGTCTCGGCATCGATGTGCGCGCTCAGGGTGTCGAGCAGCGTCGGGCCGATGTTGCCGGCCACGGCCACGGTCTGGCCCGCGCGCTCGACCAGCTGCCCGGTGAGCGCGGTGACGGTGGTCTTGCCGTTGGTGCCGGTGACCGCGAGCACCGCGGGCGTGTAGCCCTTGGGCGCGGGCGGTTCCTCGATCGGCACCAGCGGCAGTTGCGGGGTCGGCTCTTCCTCGACCGCGGCCGATGCCGGGTTGGCGGCGGCGAGTTCGGCGAGCTTCGCGACGAATTCCGCGGCCTCGCGTGCGGCCGTGGGGACGTAGGCCTTGCCGGACGCCGGGGTCGGCATGGCGGGCGCGGAGGGCGCTTCGGCCGCTTCGGGTGCGTCTTGAATCGCCTCGTGCGCTTCAGGCGTCTCGCCCGTGGCGGCAGCCTCCGGCAGCGCCGGCGCTTCGGGCGGTGCAGCGGGCATGCTCAGCGAAGCATCGCGCGGCATCGCTTCGGCAAGCGCGGGAACCGCCGTCTCCGGCTGCGCCTCAGCGGGCGGGTCGGCTTCGGGGAGCGCGGCGGCTTCGGGCTGCTCTGGCGCGGCCGGCGGCTCCGTGGCCTCGAGCGCGAGCTCGACCTGCGCCTGCGCCACGTCGGGCGGCACTTCGATCGGCGGCGCGCCTTCGGCCTGGGGCTCCACCTCGGGCACGGCCAGCTCGATCGTGCGCAGGTCCTGCAGCGCCCGCGCGAACAGGTCGAGTTCGCCGCCAACCGCAAGGCCCACGGCCCGGGCCGCATCGAGCACCGGCGCGAGCGTCGCGGGCGACAGGCCCGGCGAGCGGTAGACGGCGCGGATCGGCGTGCCTTCGATCAGCGCGGCCGAGAACGGTCCGCCGACGAAGACCACGCCGGGCAGTTCCGCCCTCAGCGTTTCGAGCGCCGCGGGCGCTTCGCGCGTGTCGGCCACGGTCACGACCGCGCCGTGGCGCGCGCACCAGCGCGCCATCGCCAGCCCGGACGCGCCGAGGCCGAGGATCAGGACGGGGAGGTCTTTGAGGTGCCGCATCTGTCTGTCTGTCGGTTCTCAGCGCAGCTTCAGCGTGGAAAGGCCCACGAGGCACAGCAGCATCGTGATGATCCAGAAGCGCACCACCACCTGCGTCTCGCGCCAGCCGCTCTTCTCGAAGTGATGGTGCAGCGGCGCCATCTTGAGCACGCGGCGGCCTTCGCCGAAGCGCTTCTTGGTGTATTTGAAGTAGGTGACCTGCGCCATCACCGAGATCGCCTCGACCACGAAGATGCCGCCCATCACGAAGAACACGATCTCCTGGCGCACGATCACCGCGATGGTGCCGAGCGCGCCGCCGAGCGCCAGCGCGCCCACGTCGCCCATGAAGACCTGCGCGGGATGGGTGTTGAACCAGAGGAATGCGAGGCCCGCGCCCGCCATGGCCGCGCAGAACACCAGCAGTTCGCCCGAGCCCGGGATGCTGGGGAACAGCAGGTACTTCGAGTACACGGCGCTGCCGGTGACGTAGGCGAACACGCCCAGTGCCGAGCCGACCATCACCACGGGCATGATCGCGAGCCCGTCGAGGCCGTCGGTCAGGTTGACCGCGTTGCTCGCGCCCACGATCACCAGGTAGGTCAGGATCACGAAGCCGATGCCGCCGAGCGGATAGCTCACTTCCTTGAAGAACGGCACCAGCAGGTTGATCTTGGGCGGAAAGTCGAGGTCGAAGCCCGACTGCACCCAGGCGAAGAACAGCTGCAGCACGCGCCAATTGGAGCTTTCCGAGATGCTGAACAGCAGGTAGAAGCCCGCGATCAGGCCGACCACCGACTGCCAGAAGTACTTCTCGCGCGAGCGCATGCCCTCCGGGTCCTTGCGCACCACCTTGCGCCAGTCGTCGACCCAGCCGATGGCGCCGAAGCCCATCGTGACCCAGAGCACGATCCAGACGAAGCGGTTGGAGAGGTCGAACCACAGCAGCGTGGCGAAGGAGATGGCGAACAGCACCAGCACGCCGCCCATCGTGGGCGTGCCGCTCTTGGTGAGGTGCGTCTCCATGCCGTAGCCGCGCACCGGCTGGCCGATCTTGAGCGCCGTGAGGCGCCGGATCACGTAGGGGCCGGCCACCAGGCCGACCACCAGCGCGGTCAGCGCGGCCATGAGCGCGCGGAACGTCAGGTACTGGAAGACGCGCAGGAACCCGAACTCGGGCGAAATCGTCTGCAGCCATTGGGCCAGGCTCATCAGCATGGGGTGTTGCCAGGTGCATGCGTCATGACCGGCCTCCTTGCGTTGTTGTCGTTGTTGTCGTTGCTGCCGTCTGCTCGATCGTGCGGACCACCCGCTCCATCTTCATGAAGCGCGAGCCCTTCACGAGCACGCTCGCCACCTGCGGCAGGCGCGCGCGCACGGCGGCGTCGAGCACATCGGCGTCGGCGAAATGCCGGCCGTCGTCGGCGCTGCCGCCGAAGGCCGCGATGCTGTGCGCGGATTCGGCGCCGAGCGCATACAGGGCCTCGATGCCGCGCTGCCGCGCCCAGTCGCCCATCTCGGCGTGGAACTCGGCCGCGCGGTCACCGACCTCGCCCATGTCGCCGAGCACCAGCAGGCGCGGTCCGGGCAGCGCGGCGAGCACGTCGATCGCTGCGCGCACCGAGTCGGGGTTGGCGTTGTAGCTGTCGTCCACCAGCGTGAGCGAATGCCCGCCCGGGAGCACGACCGCGCTCGCGCGCGAGCGGCCCTTCACAGGCACGAAGGCCGAAAGGCCCGCCGCGATGGCATCGATCGGCACGCCGGCCGCAAGCGCGCAGGCGGTGGCCGCGAGCGCGTTGACCACGTTGTGGCGCCCGGCGATCTGCAGGCGCGCATCGAACGCCCCCTGCGGCGTGCGGATGCGGACCTGCCAGGCGCCGTGGCGCCACTCGGCGCCTGCGAGCGAAACGTCGGCCTCGGGCTCTTCGCCGAAGCGCATGCTGCGGCGCGCCGCACCCTCGTTCGCCATCTCGGTCCAGAGGCCGGCGAAGGTGTCGGCGTGCGGGAACACCGCGCAGCCCTCGGCGGGCAGCGCCGCGAACACGGCGCCGTTCTCGCGCGCCACGGCGTCGACCGTGGCCATGAATTCGAGGTGCTCGCGCTGCGCGTTGTTGACCAGCGCGATCGTCGGGCGCGCGATGGCGGCGAGCCGCGCGATCTCGCCCGGATGGTTCATGCCGAGTTCGACCACCGCATGCTGGTGCGATGGACGCAGGCGCAGCAGCGTCAGCGGGACGCCGATCTCGTTGTTGAAGTTGCCGGCCGTCGCGAGCGCGCGCTCGCCGCGGAATGCGACCAGGATCGACGCAATCATCTGCGTGACGGTGGTCTTGCCGTTGCTGCCGGTCACCGCGATCAGCGGCAGGTCGAACTGCGCGCGCCAGCCCGCAGCCAGCGCGCCCAGCGCGGCAAGCGTGTCGGGCACCTCGAGGCCGGCGAGGCCCGCGGCCTCGAGGCCACGGTGCGCGATGGCCGCGACGGCGCCGCCGGCCTTGGCATCGGCGAGGAAGTCGTTGGCGTCGAAGCGCTCGCCCTTGAGCGCCACGAACAGGTCGCCCGCGGCAAGGGTGCGGGTGTCGGTGTGCACGCGCGCGACCGTGGTGGCGCCGTCGCCCACCAGGCGTGCACCGGGAATCCACTGCTGTGCCTGCGCCAGCGTGAGCATCAGGGGCGTTGCTACGCTCATCGTGCGCCCCCTCGCTGCGCGAGCGCGTCGAACGCATGGCTGCGGTCGGAGAACGGAATGCGCTGGCCGGCGATCTCCTGCCAGGCCTCGTGGCCCTTGCCGGCCAGCAGCACCACGTCCTGCGGCGCGGCGTCGGCGATGGCCTCGGCGATGGCGGCCGCGCGGTCGGGCTGCACGCGGGCGGCTTCGGGGCGCGACAGGCCGCGCAGCACCTGGCTGATGATCGCGTCGGGGCTTTCGCTGCGCGGGTTGTCGCTGGTCACGACCACGTGGTCGGCCTGGCGCTCGGCCACGGCGGCCATCATCGGCCGCTTGACGGCGTCGCGGTCGCCGCCGCAGCCGAACACGCACCAGAGCGCGCCGCCGCGCTGCTGTGCGAGCGGGCGCAGGCCGGCGAGGGCCTTGTCGAGCGCGTCGGGCGTGTGGGCGTAGTCGACCACCGCGAGCGGCGCATCGCCGTCGAAGCGCACGCGCTCCATGCGGCCCGGCACGCTGGTGAGCCCGGCGCAGGCGGCCACCGCTTCTGCCAGCGACAGGCCCAGCGCGCGCAGCGTGCCGAGCACGCCGAGCAGGTTGGCCACGTTGTACTGGCCGATCAATCCGGTCGCCAGGTGCTCGACGCCGTCGCCGCCCTGCTCGGCCACCGAGAATTCCAGCCCCTCGGCGTCGTGGCCGACGTCGCGTGCCACCAGCCGCGCCGGCTTGCCCGCGGCCGAGACGGTCCAGACGTCGAGCGCGCCGATGCCGCCGTCGATCAGGTTCGCGCACAGGCTGGCGCCGTGCACGTCGTCGATGTTGATGACCGCGGCGCGCAGGCCGGGCCAGCGGAACAGCTCGGCCTTGGCCTCCCAGTAGGCCTCCATGCTGCCGTGGTAGTCGAGATGGTCCTGGGTGAAATTGGTGAACACCGCCACCGCAATGCGCGCGCCGTCGAGGCGACGCTCGGCAATGCCGATCGACGAAGCCTCGATGGCGCAGGCGCCGAAGCCGCGCGCGACCAGCGCGCGGAGCTCGCGCTGCATCATCACCGGATCGGGCGTGGTGAGCCCGGTGTAGGCGAGCGACGGCGGCACGCCGATGCCGAGCGTGCCCATCACCGCGCAGGGCGAGGGCACCGCGCGCTCGGGCGTGCCGTCGAGCCGCGGTGCGCGCACGCCGCCGGGCACGGCCAGCGTGCCCAGCGCCTCGGCCAGCCACCACGCGGTCGAGGTCTTGCCGTTGGTGCCGGTCACGGCCAGCACCTCGAGCGCGGCCGAGGGGTGGTCGTAGAAGGCGGCGGCGATCGGGCCGGTGGCCGCCTTGAGGCCCGGGTAGCTCGCGATGCGGTCGCCGAATCCGGCCCGGTCGAAACCGAAGGCCTCGATGCCCTCATGCTCGACCAGGCAGGCCGCCGCACCCTGTGCGAGCGCCGCTGCCACATGCCGGCGACCGTCGGTGGCCGCGCCGGGCCAGGCGATGAAACCGTCGCCCGCGCCCACCGGCCGGCTGTCGGCATGCAGCGCACCCCGCACGCGCTCCTTGAGCCATTGCGCGGCGATCGGGGGGGATGTGAATGTCAGCATGCTCAGAAGCTCTCGGCGACGCCTTCGGTCACCACCAGCGGTTTGACCGCGAGGTCGGGCGGCACGTTCATCATGCGCAAGGTCTGCTGCACGACTTCGCTGAAGACCGGCGCAGCGGCCAGGCCGCCGTAGTACTGGCCGTCGCTCGGCTCGTCGATCATCACGCCGACGATGATGCGCGGCTTGTCGATCGGCGCCATGCCCGTGAACCAGGCGCGGTACTTGTTGCTCGCATAGCCCTTGCCGACCTGCTTGTGCGCGGTGCCCGACTTGCCGCCGACCGAGTAGCCGACGGTCTGCGCACGCGTGCCGGTGCCGCCCGGCCCCGTGGCCATCTGCAGCATCTTGCGGACCGCCTGCGCGTTCGCCGCCGAGAACACCTGCACGCCCACCGCCGGCTCGGAGTTCTTCAGGATGGTGGTGGGAATGATGGCGCCGTCGTGCGCGAACGCGGTGTACGAATGCGTCATTTGAAACAGCGACGCCGACAGGCCGTAGCCGTACGCCATGGTCGCCTGCTCGACCGGCTTCCAGGTCTTCCAGGGCCGCAGCCGCCCGCTCACCGCGCCCGGGAACCGGATCTGCGGCTTCTGCCCGTAGCCGAGTGCGGTGTAGGTGTCCCACATCTCGTGCGGCGTCATCTTCTGCGCGATCTTGAGCGCGCCCACGTTGCTCGACTTCTGGATCACGCCCTCGACGGTGAGCGTGCCGTAGTTGTGCGTGTCGCTGATGGTGAAGCCGCCGATCTGGTAGCGGCCCGGGCCGGTCTCGATCAGCGTCGAGGGCTTGATGCGCCCCGCCTCGAGCGCCATGGCGACCGTGATCGGCTTCATCGTCGAGCCGGGCTCGAAGGTGTCGGTGAGCGCGCGGTTGCGCAGCTGCTCGCCCGTGAGGTTCTGGCGCTTGTCGGGCACGTAGCTCGGATAGTTGGCCAGGGCCAGCACTTCGCCCGTGACGGCGTCCAGCACCACCACGCTGCCGGCCTTGGCCTTGCGCGCGGTCACCGCGTCGCGCAGCTTCTGGTAAGCGAAGAACTGCACCTTGCTGTCGACGCTGAGCTGGATGTCCTTGCCGTCGACCGGCGGCACCTGCTCGCCCACGCCCTCGACCACGCGGCCCAGGCGGTCCTTGATGACGCGGCGCGAGCCGGCCTTGCCGGCAAGCTCCTTGTTGAAGGCCAGCTCGATGCCTTCCTGGCCGTTGTCCTCGACATTGGTGAAACCCACCACGTGCGCCGCGGCCTCTCCCTCGGGGTACTCGCGCTTGTATTCCTTGCGCTGGTAGAGCCCCTTGATGTTGAGCGCGGCAATCTGCTTGGCGATCGGCTCGTCGACCTGGCGCTTGACCCAGACGAAGGTCTTGTCCTCGTCCTCGAGCTTCTTGTCGAAGTCCTTCTGCGACATCTCGAGCAGCTTGGCCACTTGCCGGAGCTTGGCGCGCACGTCAGGGTCGCTGCGCTCGATGTCTTCCGGAATGGCCCAGATGCTCGGCGCCACCACGCTCGACGCGAGGATCAGGCCATTGCGGTCGAGGATGCGGCCGCGGTTGGCCGGCAGCTCGAGCGTGCGGGCGAAGCGGACCTCGCCCTGGCGCTGGAAGAAGCTGTTGTTGAACACCTGCACGTAGGCGGCCCGTCCCGCCAGCACGAGGAAGCCGAACGCGATGCTCGCGACGATGAACTTGCTGCGCCAGACCGGCGTCTTGCTCGCGAGCAAGGGGCTGGTGGTGTAGCGGACGCTGCGGCGGCTCATCTCTGCCCCCTCGCGCTCGGGCGGGACTCGGGCGGCGCGGGCGGCGGCGCCACCACGGCCGGGATCACCGTGCCGTCGGGCCGCACGTACTGCGTGATGGCCGGCGTGGTGGTGCGCATCTGGAGCTGCTCCTTGGCGAGCTTCTCCACGCGCAGCGGCGTGGCCTGCGCCCGCTTCTCGACCTGCAGGCGGTCGTGGTCGAGCTCGAGCCGGCGCGCTTCCTGCTGCGCGCGGTGGAGCTCGGTGTAGAGCTGGCGCGACTGGTATTGCGTGTGCACGAGGAACAGCGCCGAGGCGACCACGGCGAGCAGCAGGAGCAGGTTGAGGCGCGCCATGTCAGCGTTCGGTGGTGCGCTCGGCCACGCGCAGGATCGCGCTGCGCGAGCGCGGGTTGCCGCTCACCTCTTCGGCCGACGGCTTGATGCGTTCGAGCGCACGCAGCTTCATGGCCTTGGGTGCGGCGAACGGGGCGCGGCGGTCGTAGACCTCCTTCGAATGCCGCGCGATGAACTGCTTCACGATGCGGTCTTCGAGCGAGTGGAAGCTGATCACCGCGAGCCGGCCGCCGGGCGCGAGCACCGAGAGGCTCGCGTCTAGCGCCTGTTGCAGCTCTTCAAGCTCGGCGTTGATGAAAATCCGAAAAGCCTGAAATGTGCGCGTTGCAGGGTTCTGGCCCGGCTCGCGGGTTTTGACCGTGCCAGCCACGAGCTCGGCCAGTTCGGTGGTGGTTGAAATTGCGCCCCGTTCTTGTCTGCGAGCAACAATCGCCTTTGCAATCTGAACAGCAAACCGTTCTTCGCCATAGTCACGGATCACCTCTGCAATTTGTTGAAGTTCGGCCGTTGCCAGCCATTCGGCCACGCTCTCGCCGCGCGTGGTGTCCATGCGCATGTCGAGCGGGCCGTCGAAACGAAAACTGAAACCGCGCACCGGGTTGTCGATCTGCGGCGAACTCACGCCCAGGTCCATCAGCACCCCCGCGACGCTGGCCTCGGGCAATTCACCCAGCGCGCGGAATCCCTGGTGGCGGATGGAAAAACGCGCATCGGAGATGCGCGCTGCTTCGGCCACCGCTTCTGCATCCTTGTCGAATGCGATCAGCCTGCCTTCCGGAGCAAGCCGCGCGAGGATCGCGCGCGCATGCCCTCCGCGCCCGAAGGTCGCATCCACGTAGGTGCCGGCGGCCGCCGCCTCCCCCGAAAGAAGGGCTTGCACCGCTTCGTCCAGCAAGACGGTCGTATGGGTCCATGGCGTGTTCACGGGAGCCCTCAGAACGCGAAGTCCTGGAACACATCGGGCATCTCGCCCTGGGTGGCCTCGGCCTCCTTGGCCTCGTACGTGGCCTTGTCCCAGAGTTCGAAGTGATTGCCCATGCCCAGCAGCAGCGTCTCGCGCGTGATGCCGGTGGCGGCACGCAGTTCGGGCGACACGAGGATGCGGCCGGTGCCGTCCATCTCGACGTCCATCGCGTTGCCGAGGAAGACCCGCTTCCACCATTGCGCCGACATCGGCAGCGCGGCGATGCGCTCGCGGAATTTTTCCCATTCGGGACGGGGGAACACCATCAGGCAGCCGTGCGGATGCTTGGTGATCGTGAGCTGGCCGTTCGCCGTCGCGCTCAGGACGTCACGATGCCGGGTCGGCACGGAGAGCCGCCCCTTGGCATCCAGACTGAGCGATGAAGCGCCTTGAAACACGACCGAGAACCCCTGTTTGGGAGCGCCGCGGCACCTGGAAGAGGCACCACCCGCACTTTTTCCCACTTAACTGCACTTTTTTGCACTGTAGCAGGAAACACTTCTGGCGCAACGGGCGCTCGGGGTATTTTTTGTAATGGAATCAACGACTTAGCACCGGTTTCCAAAGAGGAAAACCGGTGAATTCTGTTGAGAATTAAGCACTTAGCTCACGCAGTGAATGTGATGCGTGAAGCGCGGCCCCGTTACAGGGGCCGCGGGGCGGCTTCAGAGAATGAAGCGGGAAAGATCTTCGTCGTGGCTCAGCGCAGCCAGGCGCTGGTCGACATAGGCGGCATCGATGCGGATCGTCTGGCCTTCGATGCGGGCCGCGTCGAAGCTTACCTCATCGAGCAGGCGCTCCATCACGGTCGAAAGGCGGCGTGCACCGATGTTCTCGGTGCGCTCGTTGACCTCGAAGGCGATGGTTGCGAGCCGGGTCACGCCCTCGGGCGTGAAGTCGAGCGTCACGCCTTCGGTGGCGAGCAGCGCCTGGTACTGCTTCACGAGCGAGGCGCGGGTCTGCGTGAGGATGCTCTCGAAGTCGGCCACCGAGAGCGACTGCAGCTCGACGCGGATCGGGAACCGCCCCTGCAACTCGGGGATCAGGTCGCTCGGCTTGCTCAGGTGGAACGCGCCGCTCGCGATGAACAGCATGTGGTCGGTGCGCACCACGCCGTACTTGGTGGTCACGGCCGTGCCCTCCACGAGCGGCAGCAGGTCGCGCTGCACGCCCTGGCGCGACACGTCGGAACCCTGCGCCTCGCTGCGCGTGGCCACCTTGTCGATCTCGTCGATGAAGACGATGCCGTTCTGCTCGGCATTGCGGATGGCCTGCGCGCGGATCTCGTCCTCGTTGACGAGCTTGGCGGCCTCCTCGTCGATCAGGAGGCGCATCGCCTCGGCGATCTTGAGCTTGCGCGTCTTGCGCTTGCCGCCCCCGAGCTGGCCGAACATGCCGCGCAGCTGCTCGGTCATTTCCTCCATGCCCGCGGGGCCCATGATCTCGAGCGGCGCGCGCGTCTCGGCCAGGTCGATCTCGATCTCCTTGTCGTCGAGCGCATGCTCGCGCAGCTTCTTGCGGAAGGCCTGCCGCGTGGGGTTCGGCCCCTCCAGCTGCGGCGCGCCGCCATCGGCGCCGCGTGCGGGCGGCAGCAGCACGTCGAGGATGCGTTCCTCGGCCGCGTCCTCGGCGCGCGCGCGCACCTTGACGCTCTCGGCCTCGCGCGTCTGCTTGACCGCCATCTCGGCCAGGTCGCGGATGATGGAATCGACGTCCTTGCCGACGTAGCCGACCTCGGTGAACTTGGTGGCTTCCACCTTGATGAAGGGCGCATCCGCGAGCCGTGCGAGGCGGCGCGCGATCTCGGTCTTGCCCACGCCGGTGGGGCCGATCATGAGGATGTTCTTGGGCGTGATCTCCACGCGCAGCTTCTCCTCGACCTGCTGGCGGCGCCAGCGGTTGCGCAACGCGATCGCGACGGCACGCTTGGCCGCGGGCTGGCCGACGATGTGGTTGTCGAGCTCGGAGACGATTTCCTGGGGGGTCATGGACATGGTCAGAGCGCTTCCACCGTGTGGTTCATGTTCGTGTAAATGCAGATTTCACCGGCGATCTCCAGCGATTTCTTCACAATTTGCTCTGCCGTGAGCTCCGTGTTCTCGATCAGCGCCTTGGCGGCCGACTGGGCGAACGCGCCGCCCGAGCCGATGGCGATCACCCCGTCCTGGGGTTCGAGCACGTCGCCGTTGCCGGTGATGATCAGCGAGGTGGTGGCGTCGGCGACGGCCAGCATCGCCTCGAGCTTGCGCAGCACGCGGTCGGTGCGCCAGTCTTTCGTGAGCTCGACCGCGGCGCGGGTCAGGTGCCCCTGGTGTTTCTCGAGCTTGGCCTCGAAGCGCTCGAAGAGCGTGAAGGCGTCGGCCGTGGCGCCGGCAAAGCCCGCAAGCACCTTGCCGTGGTAGAGCCGCCGCACCTTGCGCGCGGTGCCCTTGATGACGATATTGCCGAGAGTGACCTGCCCGTCCCCGCCAATGGCGACCTGGTCGCCCTGGGGAGTCTTGCGGCGCACGCTCACGATGGTGGTGCCGTGAAACTGTTCCATCGAAGCCATCTGGGGACGCGGTCGACCAATGCAAGCCCCGTGGCACTTCGGGCCCCGGAACTCAGTTTTTGCGGATGGCGACGGTGGCGTGGTCGGCGATCCCGACCAGGTCGAACAGGCCCGCGATGAGCCGGTGGGCGTCCACGAACTGCACCCGCTCGCCGCGTGCATCGCGCGCCCGCACCCAGGCCAGCAGCGTGCCGGCCGCGCTCAGGTCCATGCGCAGCAGCGCGGCGCACGAGATGGTGGGCGCGGTGCTGCCGTGCAGTTCCGCGTCGAGCCGCTGGAGGCTCGAGTGCGCCTCGCCGCGCAGGTCGCCGGCCAGCGCGGCGAAGCCGCTGTCGGTCGACGGAAAGCTCTCGGATTCGCCGCTGGAAAGCAGCGACCACACCGAACTCGGCTGAGCCGCGGCCGGCGGGGCCACCAGCACGCAGCTGCCCTTGGGGTCCTGCCAGGCGGGCGGCGAGACTTCGTAGGTGATGCAGTAGTTGAGCGCCACCAGCTCGAAGGCGTCGGGCAGGTTCATCATGCGCAACGCGGCCATGTGCAGCTGCCACCACAGGTCCGGCGTCGCGCGCTGGTTGCTGGGCGTGGCTTCGGCGAGCACGGCCTGCAGCTTCGCGGCACCGATGAAACGCAGTTGCACCGGCGAATCGGCCCAGTGCGTGAACAGCACGCGCAGCGGCGCGACGGCGTCGGGCTCGATGGCGGCCAGCGCCCGCCAGTCGAGCGTCCAGACCGCACCGGCCTGCGACAAGGCCCGCGTGAGCTGCATCAACCCCTCGCGTGCAAGGCGCGCCGGGCAGGCCCAGTCGGCAGCCGCGGGCGCCAGATCGGCGAACTCGCTGGCGGCCACGGCCTTGACGTTGCGCGCCAGTTCGTCGAGCGGAACCCAGTCCGGGCCCATGCGCTTCATGCGCTGTGCGTAGCGCATGCGGGCCGCGGCGAAGCGCGCCGCCTCGCCCGTGGCGCGGTACAGGTCGAACAGCGCGCGCCAGCGCGCATCGTCGCGCTCGAAGGCCGCCTGGGCATGGCTGCCGGCGTCGCCCGCGGCACTGTCGGCCGACAGCGCCTGCAGCAGGATGGCTTCAGCGCCCGCATCGTCGCCGTGCGAGAAGCGGATCACGGCCTCCTCGAGCGCGTCGTCATGCGCGGGCAGCGCCGACGGCGGCGGTGCGCCGACCGGCGCGACGGGCGCGACGGGCAGCGCCGCGGCCGCCGGCGGCGACGGCACCGTGGGCGCGAGCAGCCGCGCCAGTTCGGCCGGATCACCGGGCGGCGGCAGGGTTTCGGCACCGCCGTCGGGGGGCGGATTCTTCAGCTCCTCGCCGTTCGGCCCGCGCCCCTTCCACCACTGCTGCGACATCTGCTCCTCGATCTCGTCGATCTTCTTGAGCGTGAGCGCGCGGCCCTCGGATTTCTCCGGGCTGGTGCTGTTGATGTTGAAGGACGACGGCGTGACCGTGCCTTCGAAGGCGTGGGCCGCCGCTTCACGCTGGCGCAGCTTGCGCAGCATGTCGAACTCGCGCCGGCGCACGAAGTCGTTGCGCTGGCGCCGCTCGATCATCTCCTTGAGCATTTCCCGGCTGTAGGCCGGGTCGGGCAGCGTGGACTCGGCGGCAGCGGTCGAATCCAGCTCCGACCAGTCCTTGAGCGGGTTGCGGACGAACTTCGCCACCTTGGAAAAAAGGCGGCCCGACTCTTCCTTCGGCATCGGCGGGCGTTTCGGGGGGCGAAAGGTGTCGCTCAGAAGCTGTGAATGAACTGGACGTGTCCGAGCAGGTCGTCCAGGCGCGTCCGATCTAGGCGCAAAGCGCAGTCGTAGCTCGCGCTACGGCGAGCATTTGCAACGACGAGCGGGCGTGTCTGGGCGGGCTGAGCGGGCATGGCCGGTTCGTTCGCAGCTTCTTAGTCCCCGAACATCTTCTGCTTGAGCTCGCGGCGCTGCTGCGCCTCGAGCGACAGCGTGGCCGTCGGCCGTGCCAGCAGCCGGCCCACGCCGATGGGCTCGCCGGTTTCGTCGCAATAGCCGTAGTCGCCGGCGTCGATGCGCTGGATCGACTGCTCGATCTTCTTGAGCAGCTTGCGCTCGCGGTCGCGCGTGCGCAGTTCGAGCGCATGCTCTTCCTCGATCGTCGCACGGTCGGCCGGATCGGGCACCACCACCGTGTCTTCACGCAGGTGCTCGGTGGTCTCGCCGGCGTTCTCGAGGATGCCGCGCTTGAGTTCGACCAGCTTCAGGCGGAAGAACGCCATCTGCTTGTCGTTCATGTACTCGGAATCGGGCATCGCGATCACTTCGGCGTCGCTCAGTTCGGCGGCCGACTTGGTCTTCCAGTTGTTCGCGAGCTTGGGGTCTTTCTTGACGGACACGGGCGGCGGGGGCACCAGCGCGTTCGAAGGCGCCTGCGAGAAAGACGACTTGGCCGCGGTGGAGGCCACCGATTGCGGCATGGAGGGCACGGTCAGCTGCGACAGCCGGGACACGCGGCCACCCTTGGCAGGTGCGGGTGCTGCGGCCTGGGTGGGGGTCGAAGAAGTCGCCGTGGCGGACGAGGAAGCAGAGGCGGCGGCCGTTTTTTTCATGGGGATCGAAGAGGCAGAAGGAGCGGCAGCAGAGCGGCCGACGGTTTTGGATGGCGATGGTTCTGCGGCCCGGGTCTTTGCCGCGCTCTTGGCGGGGGCGGGACTCGCGGACTTGGCAGACTTCTTTGCAACGGTGGCGGCCTCGGCCGGTGGCGTTGCTCGCTTCTTGGGAGCGCTTTCCTGTTTGGCGGCGGGAGCTTTCGCAGCGGAAGAAACCTTCTTTGCCGCAGGTACAGCCGCCTTGGCAGCCACCGCTTTCTTGACGGCGGGCTTGGTGGCTGGCGTGGCCTTGGCGGCGGGTTTCTTCACGGTGACTGGCTCCTTGAACGAACTGGAACACGCTTTCACTGGGTGTCTCCCCGAGGGGAGCTGCCGCGGCCTTCATTCAGGCCGCATGGGCTCCGTCGTCGGAGTGCCCGCAGTGACGAACCCCGGGGTTATACCCCCTAAAGCCCGCCGAAAACCTGCGGCGCCCCGCCCCGGACGCCGCGCTTCGTCGATCGGACGAAGGGCGGCTCCCGGAACAGGCGCGCGATTGTATAGAGAACTAGAACGGAAGTGGGATATGCCTGCGCGCCACCTACACGAGGCACTGCTCGAGCCCCTGCTCGAGGATCTCGCGCGGCAGCTCGATGCCGATGAACACCATGCGGCTCTGGCGCGGCTCGTCCTTGCCCCATTCGGGGCCGAGATCGCTGCCCATCAGCTGGTGCACGCCCTGGAAGATCACCTTGCGCTCGGTGCCCT
>CAMLCW010000088.1 GCA_946478645.1 uncultured Variovorax sp. | reverse complement strand
GGCCTGAAGCCGGTGTACTGGTGCTTCGACTGCGGCTCCTCGCTGGCCGAGTTCGAGATCGAGTACGCCGACAAGAAGAGCCAGACGCTGGACGTGGCCTTCAAGGCGCACGACCGCGAGAAGGTGCTCGCGGCCTTCGGCACCGACCACCCGGTCCTCGGCGACATCTTCGCCGTGATCTGGACGACCACCGCATGGACGATCCCGGCCAACCAGGCGATCAACCTGAACCCGGAGCTCGAGTATTCGCTGGTCGACACCGAGCGCGGCCTGCTGATCCTCGCCAACTCGCTGGTCGAGATGTGCATGACGCGCTATGCGCTCGACGGCAAGGTGCTGGCCACGGTCAAGGGCGAGAAGCTCGGCGGGCTGCAGTTCGAGCATCCGCTCTACGACGTCGACGCGGGCTACCGCCGCCTGGCGCCGATCTACCTGGCCGACTACGCCACCGCCACCGACGGCACCGGCCTGGTCCATTCCTCGCCCGCCTACGGGCTGGACGACTTCAACTCCTGCGTGGCGCACGGCGTGACGTACGACGACATCCTGAACCCGGTGCAGGGCAACGGCAGCTATGCGCCCGAGATGCCGCTGTTCGGCGGCCTGAACATCTGGAAGGCCGTGCCGGTCATCATCGCCGCGCTGCGCGATGCCAACCGCCTGCTCGCCACCGAGGCCATCAGCCACAGCTATCCGCACTGCTGGCGCCACAAAACGCCGGTGATCTACCGTGCGGCCGCGCAGTGGTTCATCCGCATGGACGAGGGCGAAGGCGTGTTCACCAAGGACAAGGCGCCCAAGACGCTGCGCCAGACGGCGCTCGAGGCCATCGAGCAAACCAGCTTCTACCCCGAGAACGGCAAGGCGCGGCTGCACGACATGATCGCCAACCGGCCCGACTGGTGCATCAGCCGCCAGCGCAGCTGGGGCGTGCCGATCCCGTTCTTCCTGCACAAGGATTCGGGCGAGCTGCATCCGCGCACCATGGAGATCCTCGACCAGGCCGCCGACATCGTCGAGAAAGGCGGCATCGAGGCCTGGAGCCGCGTCACCACCGAGGAGATGCTCGGCGCCGAGGACGCGCCGCACTACACCAAGAGCACCGACATCCTCGAGGTGTGGTTCGACTCGGGCTCGACCTTCTCGCACGTGCTGCGCGGCACGCACCCGAACGTGCACCACGAGACCGGCCCCGAGGCCGACCTGTACCTCGAAGGCCACGACCAGCACCGCGGCTGGTTCCACTCATCGCTCCTGATCGCCTGCGCCCTCGAAGGCCGCGCGCCGTACAAGGGCCTGCTCACGCACGGCTTCACGGTCGATGCCAAGGGCATCAAGATGAGCAAGTCGCTCAAGAACGGCATCGATCCGCAGGACATCTCGAGCAAGCTGGGCTCCGAGATCATCCGCCTCTGGGTGGCCGCGAGCGACTACTCGGGCGACATCGCGGGCGACGACAAGATCCTCGCGCGCGTGGTCGACTCGTACCGCCGCATCCGCAACACGCTGCGCTTCCTGCTGGCGAATACCAGCGACTTCGACATCCAGAAAGACGCGGTGCCGCTCGCCGAGCTGCTGGAGATCGACCGCTACGCGCTCGCGCGCGCCGCGCAGTTCCAGGCCGAGATCCTCGCGCACTACAAGGTGTACGAGTTCCATCCGGTGGTGGCCAAGCTGCAGATCTACTGCTCGGAAGACCTCGGCGGCTTCTACCTCGACATCTTGAAGGACCGCCTCTACACCACCGCGCCCGCTTCGCGCGCACGCCGCAGCGCGCAGACCGCGCTGTGGCACATCTCGCAGGCGATGCTGCGCTGGATGGCGCCGTTCCTGAGCTTCACGGCCGAGGAGGCCTGGAAGTTCGTGGGCACCGGCCAGCCGGGCGAGTCGATCTTTGCGCAGACCTACAGCCGCTTCGAGGCACCCGACGAGGCGCTGCTCGCCAAGTGGGACCGCATCCGCGAGATCCGCGACGTGGTGAACAAGGACATCGAGGCCGTGCGCGCCGAAGGCAAGGTCGGCGCGTCGCTGCAGGCCAACCTGAAGCTCAGCGCGCCGGCGGACGACCACGCGCTGCTCGCGTCGTTGGGCGACGACCTGAAGTTCGTCTTCATCGCCTCGGCGGTCGAGCTTGCCGCGAGCGAGGCGCTCTCCACGCAGGTGGTGCCGAGCAGCGCGCCCAAGTGCGAACGCTGCTGGCACTACCGCGACGACGTCGGCCACGATGCGGCGCATCCGACCATCTGCGGGCGCTGCACCAGCAACCTGTTCGGTGCCGGCGAGCCGCGGAGCTTTGCCTGAGATGGCGGCCACACCCTCCATGACCGCATCGCGCACGCGTGGCGGCAGCATCTGGCCGTGGCTCGCGCTCGCGGTGGTGATCCTGATCGTCGACCAGATCACCAAGACGCTGATCCTGGGCCACTACAAGCTCGGCGACGCGACCTACGTGACGAGCTTCTTCAACGTGGTGCGGGCCCACAACACGGGCGCCGCATTCTCGTTCCTGGCCGACCACTCCGGGTGGCAGCGCTGGTTCTTCACCGCGATCGGCGTGGCGGCCGCGATCTTCATCGTATGGATGCTGAGGTCGCACGCGGGGCAGAAGCTGTTCTCGTTCGCCATGGCCTGCATCCTCGGCGGTGCGGTCGGCAACGTGATCGACCGGCTGATGCACGGCTACGTGGTGGACTTCCTGAGCTTCCACCTCAACGACTGGTACTTCCCGGCCTTCAACGTGGCCGACAGTGCGATCACGCTCGGGGCGATCTGCCTGATCCTCGACGAGGTCCGGCGGGTGCGGCGCGGCAAATAGCCATGGGCCCGGTCCGGGCCCCTGCCCCACACAGGTGGCTCGGCACCACTTGAAAGTAATAAGTTAGTTACCAAAAAGGAGAGGGTTTTTCCCTCTTCGCGCGCTGTCATGGCGGGGTCATACTGGCACGGTGAAATGTAATCGATTACATAACATCGACCGCCATCCATGAGCATCCAAGCCGTCGCCGCCAAAGCCGGGGTCTCCGTCGCCACCGTCTCGCGCGCCTTCAACTTTCCCGACAAGGTCACGCCGGCCACGCGGGAACTGGTGGAGCGGGTGGCGCGCGAGCTCGACTACGTGCCGAATGCCAGCGCACGCACCTTGCGCACCCAGCGCAGCCGCGCGCTCGGCGTGGTGCTGCCCACCCTGCTGAACCCCACCTTCGCCGAATGCCTGCAGGGCATCGCGCGCGCCGCGATCGCGGGCGGCTACGCGATCGTTCCCATCACCACGGGCTACCGGTTCGAGGAAGAGGAACGCGCGGTCCACCTGCTGCTCGCGGGCAACGTCGACGGGCTGATCCTCGTGGTTTCCAACCCGTCGAGCTCGGCCGCGCTCGCGCGGCTGCGCAGCATCGGCACGCCCTATGTGCTGGCCTACAACCGCCACGCCGACCATCCCTGCGTGACCGTCGATGGCGAGGCGGCCGTGGCCGACGCGGTCGCGCGGCTCGTGCTGCTCGGCCATCGCCGCATCGCCATGGTGAGCGGCACGCTGGCCGCTTCCGACCGCGCGCAGCAGCGCTTTCGCGGCTATCGCCAGGGCATGCGCGATGCCGGGCTGAAGGCGCTGCCGCTGATCGAGGTGCCCTTCGTCGAAAGCGCCGTCGATGCGCTCACCCGCGTGCTGCAGGCGGGCGACAGGCCTTCGGCGCTGGTCTGCTCGAACGACCTGCTCGCGATCCGCAGCATCCGCGCCGCGCACCTGAGCGGCCTGCGCGTGCCCGACGCGCTCAGCGTGGTCGGCTTCGACGGCATTGCGCTCGGCGAAGACCTCACGCCGGCCCTGAGCACCATCGAGCAGCCCAACAGCGACATCGGCCGGCACAGCGTCGAGCTGCTGATGCAGGCCATCGCCAGCGGCGCGCCGCTCGGACCCGAGGCCAGCCTGCTGCTGCCCCACGTCTTTCGCAACGGCGAATCGTGCGCTGCCGCGGCGGCCGTCACCTGATCCATTTTTTTCGTCCCATCCCCACAAGGAGTTCCTGCATGTTGTCCTTCCAGACCTTCCGCTTCTCGCGCCTCGCGCGCCTGGGCCTGCTCGCCGCCGCATTGGCCGGCGGCAGCGCCATGGCCCAGAACGCCATTTGCTACAACTGCCCCACAGAGTGGGCCGACTGGGGCACCCAGCTCAAGGCCATCAAGGCGAAGACCGGCATCACGGTGCCCGCCGACAACAAGAACTCGGGCCAGTCGCTTGCGCAGCTGGTCGCCGAGAAGGGCAGCCCCGTGGCCGATGTCACCTACCTGGGCGTGACCTTCGCCGTGCAGGCCCAGAAGGAAGGCGTGGTCCAGCCATTCAAGCCGGCCGCCTGGAACGACATTCCCGACGGCCTCAAGGACCCGGCCGGCCACTGGTTCACCATCCACTCGGGCACGCTCGGCTTCATGGTCAACGTCGACGCGCTCAAGGGCAAGCCGATTCCCAAGTCGTGGGCCGACCTGCTCAAGCCCGAATACAAGGGCCTGATCGGCTATCTCGATCCCGCCTCGGCCTTCGTCGGCTACGTCGGCGCGGTGGCGGTGAACGAAGCGCGCGGCGGCACGCTCGACAACTTCGGCCCGGCCATCGACTACTTCAAGGCGCTGCAGAAGAACGAGCCGATCGTGCCCAAGCAGACCTCGTACGCGCGCGTGCTGTCGGGCGAGATCGCGATCCTGCTCGACTACGACTTCAACGCCTACCGCGCCAAGTACAAGGACAAGGCCAACGTCGCGTTCGTGATCCCGAGCGAAGGCACGCTCGCCGTGCCCTACGTGATGAGCCTGGTCGCCAAGGCGCCGCATGCCGCCGAAGGCAAGAAGGTGCTCGACTTCGTGCTGTCCGACGAGGGCCAGGCGATCTGGGCCAAGGCCTACCTGCGGCCGGTGCGCGCCAACGCGATGCCCAAGGAGATCGCGGCGCAGTTTCTGCCGGCAAGCGAATACGCGCGCGCCAAGAGCGTCGACTACGCCCGCATGGCCGAAGGCCAGCGCGCGTTCGCTGACCGCTATCTCAAGGAAGTGCGCTGAACGCGCTGGCACGATGAGCTCCAAGGCCACCGTCTGGACCCCTCGCTGGCGGCTGCTCGCCTGCGCCGCGCCGGCGGCCGCGTTCTTCGCGGCCTTCTGGCTGCTGCCCGTGGTGCGGCTGCTCGCGCTGCCGGCCGACAAGGGCTGGCGCACCTACTTCGTCGTGCTGACCGATTCCCGCTACCTCGAGAGCATGGTCAACACCGTGGCGCTGTCGGTCACTGTGACGCTCGCGACGCTGGTGCTCGGCGCGGCCGTGGGCATCTTCCTCGCGCGCAATGCCTTCACGGGCCGGCGCATGCTGCTGTCGCTGCTGACGCTACCGCTCTCGTTCCCCGGTGTGATCATCGGCTTCTTCGTGATCCTGCTCGGCGGGCGCCAGGGCGTGGTGGCCGACATCGGCGACAGCCTGTTCGGCGAGCGCATCACCTTTGCCTACGGCCTGCTGGGGCTGTTCCTGGCCTACCTGTACTTCTCGCTGCCGCGCGCCATTGCCACCTATGCGGCCGCGGCCGAGGCGATGAACGTGCAGTTGGAGGAAGCCGCGCGCTCGCTCGGCGCATCGCGCCTGCGCGTGGCGCGCGACGTGTGGCTGCCCGAACTCGCACCGACCACGCTCGCCACCGGCGCGATCCTGTTCGCGACCTCGATGGGTGCGTTCGGCACCGCGTTCACGCTCGCGAGCAAGTTCGAGGTGATACCGATCACCATCTACAACGAGTTCACCAACTATGCCAACTTCGCGCTTGCTGCATCGCTGTCGATCGCGCTGGGCATCGTGACATGGCTGGTGTTGTTCGTGGCGCGGCGCTTCGGGGCCAGCCCGGTCGCGCGCTGAACGCAGAAGGAAAAAACGCCCATGCGAAAGAACAACACCCTGTTGAAGGCCCCGTTCCTGCTGGCCATCACCCTGCTCACGAGCCTCTTCATGATCGCGCCGATGCTGCTGTCGGTGATGGCGGGCCTGGTCAACAACTACAGCGTCGGGCTGAAGAGCGGACTCACGCTGCGCTGGCTCGGCGAGGTGTGGGAGAACTACGGCGGCACCGTCGGCTGGTCGCTCGCGCTGGCTGTCGCCTGCGTCGTCGGCACGGTGCTGATCGGCGTGCCCTGCGCCTATGCGCTGGCACGCAGCCGCTCGCGCGCCGCCGGCATCTTCGAAGAACTGCTCACGCTGCCGGTGGCGGTGCCGGGGCTGGCAACCGCGCTCGCGCTGATCCTCGCCTACGGGCAGCTGACGGCGTTTCGCCAGAGCTTCGGCTTCATCCTCGTGGGCCACATCGTGTTCACGTTGCCCTTCATGGTGCGCGCCGTGAGTTCGGCGTTCCAGCGCAGCGACCTGCTCGCGCTCGAGGAAGCCGCGCGCACGCTCGGCGCGAGCTTCCGCCAGCGCTTCATGGGCATCCTGGTGCCGGCCGTGTTCCCCGCCATCGTGGCGGGCAGCCTGATGGTGTTCACGCTCTCGGTCGGCGAATTCAACCTCACCTGGATGCTGCACACGCCGCTCACGCGCACCCTGCCCGTGGGCCTGGCCGACAGCTATGCCTCGATGCGCATCGAGATCGGATCGGCCTACACGCTGGTCTTCTTTGCCGTCATTCTCCCGGTGCTGTGGGGCCTGCAGTACCTTGCCAACCTGATTCAGAAACGCCATGGAACTTGAACGAATTCCCATCGACATCGCGCGCTGCGCCAAGACCTACGCCGACGGCACGCGCGGCCTGCTGCCCACCGACCTGCAGGTGGAGGCCGGCGAGGTGCTCGCGCTGCTCGGCCCGTCGGGCTGCGGCAAGACCACGCTGCTGCGGCTGATCGCGGGGCTCGAATCGCCCGACGAGGGCAGCAGCATCGTGTTCGGCGACCAGGACGTGACGAACCGTCCGGTTGAGCAGCGCGGCGTGGGCATGGTGTTCCAGAGCTACGCGCTGTTCCCGCAGATGACGGTGGCGGCCAACATCGGCTATGGGCTGCGCATCCGCGGCGTATCGGCCGAGGAAGAGAAGCGCGCGGTGGGCGAACTGATCGACCTGACGCGGCTCGGCGGCCTCGAGCACAAGCGCCCGGCCGATCTCTCGGGCGGCCAGCGCCAGCGCGTGGCGCTGGCGCGCGCCGTGGCGGTGCGCCCGCGCGTGCTGCTGCTCGACGAGCCGCTGGCCGCGCTCGACGCCAAGCTCAAGGAGTCGCTGCGCGACGAACTCGCCGAGCTGCTGCGGCGGCTGCACATCACGGCCGTGCACGTCACGCACGACCAGCAGGAGGCGATGGCCATCGCCGACCGGCTGGCCGTGATGAGCGCGGGGCGCATCGTGCAGGTCGGCCGCGGCGAAGACCTCTACCGTTCGCCGGCCCATCCGTTCGTGGCGGAGTTCCTCGGCCGGGTCAATCGGCTCGAGCGCACTGCCGATGCGATCGCGCAGGGCGTTGTCCGACTCGGCGCATGCACCCTGCCCTGCCCGGGCGCGCTGCATGACCATGCGATGCTCCTGGTGCGACCCGAAGACATCGAGGTGAGTTCACCGCAGCCCGGCTGGGGCAGTGCCACGGTCGAGCGCCGCACCTTCCTGGGCGACCGCGTGCAGCTGCACCTGCAGACCGAGGACCAGCCGCTGCTCATGGCCGACCTGGGGCGCGACGCGCCGTTCGGTCCCGGCGACCGGGTCGGTCTTCGCGTTTCACCCGAGCGCCTGATGCCGTCGCAGGAAACCAGCGCATGACCACCGAAGACACCACCTTCCTCGTCCAGCTCACGGACCTGCACATCCGCGAGCCGGGCCGCCTGGCCTATGGCCGCATCGACACCGCGCCCTACCTGCAGCGCGCGGTGGCGTCGGTGCTGCGGCTGCCGCAGCGGCCCGACGCCGTGGTGATCACCGGCGACCTCAGCGATTTCGGCCGCGCGGCCGAGTACGACCACCTCGCACGGCTTCTCGAACCGCTCGACATGCCGGTCTACCTGATGCCCGGCAACCACGACGACCGCGACCAGCTGCGCCGCAGCTTCCCGGGCCATGCCTACATGGCGCAGGGCGTGGGTTCGGGCGGATTCGTGCAGTACGCCGTGCGCGTCGGGCCGCTGCACCTGCTCACGCTCGACACCTGCGTGCCGGGCGCGAGCCACGGCGCGCTCTGCAGCGAGCGGCTCGCCTGGCTCGAGGCAGCGCTCGAGGAATGCCGCGGCGAGCCCGTCGTGATCGCGCTGCACCATCCGCCGTTCCGCACGCTGATCGGCCACATGGACGAGATCGGCCTGCGCGAGGGCGCCGCGGCGCTCGAGACGCTGGTCGCGCGGCATCCCAATGTGGAGCGCCTGATCTGCGGCCACCTGCACCGCGCGATCGACGTGCGCTTCGGCGGCAGCATCGCCTCGACCTCGCCGGCGCCCGCGCACCAGGTCTGCCTCGACCTCTCGCCCGATGCGGCCTCGGCCTGGACGCTGGAGCCGCCGGGCTTCAGGGTGCACGCCTGGTCGGCCGCCGATCGGCGGCTGGTGACGCACCTCGCGGCTTCGGGCAGCTTCGAAGGGCCGTTTCCGTTCCACGACAACGGCGCCCTGATCGATTGAGGCCGTTCCTGTGGACAATGGAGCCGAAAACGAAAAAGAACGAAAAGGATAGAAACAGCAATCCATGAAGCATCTCCTGAACCTGCTTGCCGCGGTCGCACTGCTGGTGTGGGGCACGCACCTCGTGCGCACGGGGGTGCTGCGCGTGTTCGGCGCCAACCTGCGCAAGATCCTGGTCCGGAGCATGCGCAACCGCTTCACGGCCGCGCTCTCGGGCATCGGCGTCACGGCGCTGGTGCAGTCGAGCACCGCCACCTCGCTCATGACCTCGTCCTTCGTGGGGCAGGGCCTGATCACGCTGCCGGCCGCGCTCGCGGTGATGCGCGGGGCCGACATCGGCACCGCGCTGATCTCGGTGCTGTTCTCGGCCGACCTGTCGTGGCTGTCGCCGATGTTCATCTTCGTGGGCGTGGTGCTGTTCATCTCGCGCTCGGCCACCGTTGCAGGCCGCGTGGGCCGGGTGCTCATCGGGCTCGGCCTGATGCTGCTCGCGCTGCAGCTCGTGGTGGCCGCGACCGAGCCGCTCTTTTCCGCGCCGGCGGTGCGCGCGCTGCTGGCTTCGCTCACGAGCGACGTGCTGCTCGAGATCACCATCGGCGCCGCGCTCGCGATCGTGGCCTATTCGAGCCTCGCGGTGGTGCTGCTGGTGGCGGCGATGGCGAGCTCGAACGTGGTACCGCTCGACGTCGCACTCGGGCTGGTGCTCGGCGCCAACCTCGGCAGCGGCCTGCTGGCCGTGCTGACCACGGCCAAGTCGGCGATGCCGGTGCGGCAGGTCACGGTGGGCAACCTGCTCTTCAAGGTGCTCGGCGTGGCGATCGTCGCGCCTTTCGTCGGTCTCTGGCTGCGCCATGTGCAGCCGCAGATGCCGAACCCCACCCACGGCGTGGTGCTGTTCCACCTGGCGTTCAACGTGGTGATCAGCGTCGGATTCATCGGCCTCACGCAATGGGTCGCCAAGCTGGTGACGCGGATGCTGCCGGTGCCGACGCAGTCGACCACGTCGATGCGGCCGCACCACCTCGACCCCTCGGCGCTGTCGACACCGACGCTCGCAATCTCCAATGCGGCGCGCGAAGCGCTGCACCAGGCCGACGTGGTGGAGACGATGCTCATCGGCATGCTCGACGTGATCCGCAACAACGACTTGCGTCTCGCGCAGGAGCTGCGGCAGTTCGACGACACCGTGGACGAGCTCTACTCGGCCATCAAGTACTACATGACGCGCATCTCGCGGGAGGCGCTGGGCGAGGAGGAAAGCCGGCGCTGGACCGACATCATCAGCTTCACCATCAACATGGAGCAGATCGGCGACATCGTCGAGCGCGTGATCATCGACATCGAGGACAAGAAGATCAAGCCGCAGCGCAATTTCTCCGAGGCCGGCATGGCGGAGATCGTGGAGCTGCACGGACGGCTCATCGCCAACCTGCGGCTCAGCATGAGCGTGTTTCTCAACGGCAATGTGCGCGACGCGCAGAAGCTGCTCGAGGAGAAGGCGCGCTTCCGCGACCTGGAGCGGGCCTACGCCTCCACCCACCTCGACCGGCTCTCCGACCGCACGACGCTGAGCATGGAGACGAGTTCGCTGCACATCGACCTCATCAGCGACCTGAAGCGCATCAACTCGCACATCTGCTCGATCGCCTATCCGATCCTCGAGTCGGCCGGTGCACTCGCCCCCAGCCGATTGAGGGAAGTCTAGGCACCCTTGGGAATCAGTGCGTTGCCGCGGAGGCAAGAGCGTGGAACAGCGCCTGCCGGCGGCGCAGGCAGAAGTCGATCAGATCGTCGACCTCGGTCGCCTTGTCGAAGGCGGCATCGGCGCCGAGCTGCGCGCACTTGCGGCGCATCTCGGGCGTGAGATGGTTGCTGAGCACCACCATCTTCTGCGCCGGCGCGCGGTTGCGGCAAGCCTCGAGCACGCTGAAGCCGGTGCCGTCCTTCAGGAACAGGTCCACGATCGCCAGGTCCCACTGCGAGGGATTGGCGGTGAGCCAGCGCGTGCCGTCGCGCTGCGAGGCGGTCTCGCCGACCGGATCGATGCGCGCCACTTCGCGCAGCGTGCCGACGAGGTTCTCGCGGATCACGCTGTTGTCTTCGACGATGAAGGTTCTGACGGTGTCCATGGCACGCTCCTGCATGGCAGCAGCGTACAAAGTGCCCCTGCCAGAAGACGAAGGCATGACACCCCAGCCCGGGTAGGACGCGGCCTGCGCCCGCGCCAGCCCCGCCTCAGAGCGTGAGAACGGTGCACCCCGTGGTCTTGCGCGCCTCGAGGTCGCGGTGCGCCTGCTGCACGTCGGCCAGGGCGTAGCGCTGGTCGATCGGGATCTTCACGGCGCCGCTCTGCACCACGGCGAACAGGTCGTCGGCCATGGCCTGGGTGCTTTCGCGCGTGGCGATGTGCGTGAAGAGCGTCGGCCGCGTCACATAGAGCGAGCCCTTCGACGCGAGCGTGCCGAGGCCGATCGGCGGCACCGGGCCCGAGCCGTTGCCGAACACCGCGAGCAGGCCGAAGGGCCGCAGGCAGTCGATCGAACCTTCCCAGGTGTCCTTGCCGACCGAGTCGTACACCACCTTCACGCCCTTGCCGCCGGTGATCTCCTTGACCCGGGCCGTGAAGTTCTCGGTGCTGTAGTTGATGGCATGCGCCGCGCCGTGGGCGAGCGCGAGCTGGCACTTGGCATCGCTGCCGGCGGTGCCGATCAGCTGCAGGCCGAGCGCCTTGGCCCACTGGCAGGCGATCAGGCCGACGCCGCCGGCGGCCGCATGGAAGACGATGAAGTCGCCGGGCTGGATGCCCTCGGCAGGTAGCGTCTTCTTCAGCAGGTACTGCGCCGTGAGTCCCTTGAGCATCATGGCCGCGCCGGTCTCGAAGGAAATGTCGTCCGGCAGCTTGCAGACGCACTTGGCCGGCATCACGCGCAGCTCGCAGTAGGCACCGGGCGGCTGGCTCGCATAGGCGGCGCGGTCGCCGGCCTTCAGGTGCGTCACGCCCTCGCCCACGGCTTCGACGATGCCCGCGGCCTCCATGCCGAGCTGCAGCGGCATCTGGAACGGATAGAGCCCGCTGCGCTGGTAGGTGTCGATGAAGTTCAGGCCCACGGCCTTGTGGCGGATGCGGATCTCGCCCGGGCCGGGCTCGCCGACCTCGACGTCGACGATTTGGAGTTCATCGGGCCCGCCATGGCGGTCGATACGGACGGCTTTGCTCATCATCTCTGCGGTCTCCAGGCAACACGGTAAAAAGTCGGAAGCGCGCATCGTGCCACGATTGCCCCCAACGCGGCGGCCGCCGGGATTGCCCGGTAGAGTCGGCCGCCATGCAGACGCCGCGCCTCTCGCCCTCGACCGTTTTCCTTTTGACCGTGCCGCCTCTGCTGTGGGCCGGCAATGCCGTGGTCGGGCGGCTGGTGCGCGACCTGGTGTCGCCACTCACGCTGAACTTCGTGCGCTGGGTCATCGCCTTCGTGCTGCTGCTGCCGCTCGCCTGGCCGGTCCTGCGCCCCAGCAGCCCGCTGTGGGCGCACTGGAAGCGCTACGCAGTGCTCGGCCTGCTCGGCATCGGCTGCTACAACGCGTTCCAGTACCTGGCGCTGCAGACCTCCACGCCGATCAACGTCACGCTCGTGGGCTCGAGCCTGCCGCTGTGGATGCTGGCCACCGGCGCCATGTTCTTCGGCGCGCGCGTGAGCGGGCGCGAGATCGGCGGCGCGCTGCTGTCGATGCTCGGCGTGCTGCTGGTGCTCAGCCGCGGCGAATGGGGGCAGCTGCTCGCGCTGCGCCTGGTGCCGGGCGACCTCTACATGATCCTGGGCACCATCGCCTGGGCGTTCTACAGCTGGTTCCTGGTGCGCACGACCGCGCCGCAAGGCGTGCGCCAGGACTGGGCAGCGTTCCTGATGGCGCAGCTGGTCTTCGGCCTCGGATGGTCGGGCGCTCTGGCCGCGGGCGAATGGGCCGCAGGCGCGGCGCATGTCGAACCGGGCTGGCCGCTCGTCTCGGCCATGCTCTTCATCGGCATCGGTCCTGCGGTGCTGGCCTACCGCTGCTGGGGCACGGGCGTGCAGCGCGCCGGGCCGCAGGCGGCGAGCATCTTCATGAACCTCACGCCGCTGTTCGCGGCCATTCTTTCGGCGGCCTTCCTGCGCGAGCCGCCGCACTGGTACCACGGCGCCGCGTTCCTGCTGATCGTGGGCGGGATCGTGGTGTCGTCGCGGCGCTGAACGCACCGCGGCGGCGCGACGCGCTCAGTAGGTTCCCGGGTAGGCGCCGCCGTCGGCGAGCACGTTCTGCCCCGTCATGTAGCCCGCCTGCATGCTGCAAAGGAACGCGCAGATCGCACCGAACTCCGCGGGCGTGCCGAAACGCTTGGCCGGAATGTTCTTCTTGCGGGCCTCCCAGACGGTGTCGAAGTCCTGGCCGCTCTTCTGCGCCGCGCCGGCCATGGTGCCCTTGAGGCGGTCGGTGTCGAACGAGCCCGGCAGCAGGTTGTTGATGGTCACGCCCTTGGCCGCGATGCTGGTGCGCGCCACGCCCGCCACGAAGCCGGTCAGGCCGCTGCGCGCGCCGTTCGACAGGCCGAGGATGTCGATCGGCGACTTCACCGAGCTCGAGGTGATGTTGACGATGCGGCCGAAGCCGCGACTGGCCATGCCGTCCACCGTGGCCTTGATGAGTTCGATCGGCGTGAGCATGTTCGCGTCGACGGCCTTGATCCAGGCCTCGCGGTCCCAGTTGCGGAAGTCGCCGGGCGGCGGGCCGCCGGCGTTGGTCACCACGATGTCGAAGTCGTGGCCGAGCGCGAACACCGCCGCGCGGCCAGCCTCGGTGGTGATGTCGGCCGCCACCTGCTTGACGAATGCGCCGCCCGCGCCCTTGGCCGCGTCGAGCTTCTTCGCGGCCGCTTCCAGCGCCTCGGCGCCGCGCGCCACGATCACCACGTTGACGCCTTCGCGCACCAGCGCCTCGGCGCAGCCGTAGCCCAACCCCTTGCTCGCGCCGCACACCAGTGCGGTCTTGCCTGCAATACCCAGATCCATGTCTTTGCTCCTGAACTGCAGGGCGCCGAACCTAGCGCCCCGTGCGTGTGAAAACGAAGATGCCCGCAACCACGAGCACCGTGCCGGCTGCGATCCACGCGGTGAACGGCTCGTCGAGTATGACCACGCCCATGACGATGGTCGACAAGGGCCCGATCATGCCCGTTTGCGCGGCCATGGCGGGGCCGATGCGCTCGATCGCCATCATCACCATCAGCACCGGCACCGCGGTGCACAGCGTGGCGTTGAGCACCGACAGCCAGATCACCTCGGGCGCGAGCTGCAGCGCCACATTCAGCGGCCGCATCAGCAGGAACTGCACGATGCACAGCACGCACGCCACGGTGGTGGCCAGGCCCACGAGCCGCAGCGACCCCAGCCGCTTGACGAACTCGCCGCTGTAGACGAGGTAGCCCGCGTAGCTCACCGCGCTCAGGAACACCAGGAACGCGCCCCAGGCCGCCGCGGCGCCGCCGCCCTTGCCGTCGCCGCCGCTCCAGAGCTCGTGGCCGAACACCAGCAGCACGCCGGCATAGCTCACGACCATGCCGAGCACCTGCGGCCGCGTCGCCCGGCGGCGGTACAGCACCCAGCCGAACAGCAGCACCAGCGTCGGGTTGAGGTACAGGATCAGCCGCTCGAAGCTGGCCGAGATGTAGGCCAGGCCCGCGAAGTCGAGAAAGCTCGCGAGGTAGTAGCCCGAGAACCCGAGCCCGATCACGCCGAGCCAGTCGCGCAGCGTGAGCGCCGGCTTGCCGCGACCGGCCCACCACGCCATCACCGCGAAGAGCGGCAGCGCGAACAGCATGCGCAGCATGATCAGCGTGACCGCGTCGACGCCGTAGCGATACGCGAGCTTGACGATGATGGCCTTGCCGCTGAAAGCGATCGCGCCGAGCGACGCGAGGACGAGGCCGGGAAGGAGGTTCTTCTTTTCGATGGTCAAGTGGTCACGTGGGATGGAACGGCCTCAGTATCCGGCGGCCACGCCGTCGCGGCGCGCATCGCTGGCGGCCACGTAGCCTTCCACGGACGGGTCGCCTGCACGCCAGATGAACTGGCCGGCGCCGAAGTCCTGGTAGGAATCGTTGATCACTTCGAGCTGGTGGCCGAGGCCGCGCAGGCCCTGCACGGTGTCCGCGTTCATCGCGGCCTCGACGTTGATCTCGAGCCCGGCATTGAAGCGCCAGCGCGGCGCGTCGCAGGCCGCCTGCGGGCTCTGGCGGTAGTCGAGCATGCGCACCAGCGTCTGCATGTGGCCCTGCGGCTGCATGTTGCCGCCCATCA
>CAMLCW010000087.1 GCA_946478645.1 uncultured Variovorax sp. | reverse complement strand
ATGAATTCGTAGCCGTCCATCTCGGGCATGCCGAGGTCGGACACCAGCAGGTCGTAGGTGTTCGTCTCGAGCAGTTCGAGGCCGCGCTTGGCGCTCTGCGCCACGTCGACCGTCGCGCCTTCGAGCCGCAGCACCTCGGCGAACGGCGCCAGGGCGTCGGCATAGTCGTCCACCGCAAGCACGCGCCAGCCATGCAGGTCGACCTCGGCCGCGGCCGGCTCCGCGGGCGCCGGGATCGAAGCCCCCATGCGCGGCAGCCACACGCTGAACTCGGCACCCTGCCCCACACCCGGCGAGCGCACCTCGACCCGGCCGCCATGCGCGCGCGCGAGCTCCTGCACCAGCGCCAGGCCGATGCCCAGCCCGCCGTTCGAAGGCGCGGTGTCGCTGTCGGCCTGGTTGAACATGCCGAACACATGCGGCAGGAATTCGGCCGCGATGCCGCAGCCCGTGTCGCTCACCGTGAGCCGACCGTAGCCGTCTTCGGTCGACACGCGCGCCGAGATGCGTCCGCCCTCGGGCGTGAACTTGACCGCGTTGCTCAGCAGGTTCCAGGCGATCTGCTCGATGCGCACGCGGTCGCCGTCGCAGACCACGCCGTCCTCGCAGTCGACCTGCAGCGCGATCCGCTTGCCGCCGGCGCTGGTCAGCGCCGCCTGCGCAGCGGCCTGCACCAGTTCGCCGAGGTTGACCGCCACGCGGTTGAGCCGCAGCTTGCCGGTGCGGATGCGCGACAGGTCGAGCAGGTCGTTGATGATGCGGGTCTGGCTCCCCACCGCGCGCTTGATGGTATCGCCGACGCGCTGCACGGCCGGGTCGGCGGCGGCCGCGGGCAGGTGCACCAGCAGCTCGGCGCTCATCTGGATCAGGTTGAGCGGCTGCTTGAGCTCGTGCGACATCACTGCCAGGAATCGGTCTTTGAGTTCGTTGGCCATCTGCGCACTGAGGCTGGCCTTCTTCTCCTTGAGCAGGCGGTGCTCCTGCGCGAGCTCGTGCTGCTTGGTGCCCGTCATGTCGCGCGCAATCTTGGCAAAGCCGCACCCCGTGGAGAGGTCGAGCGGCGTCGTCACGCCACTGCAGAAGAAGCGGCTGCCGTCCTTGCGCAGGTGCCAGCGCTCGTCCTCGGCGCGGCCGAGTTCGAGCGCGCGCCGCATCTCGCCTTCGGGTACGCCGCGCGCGCGGTCTTCGGCGGTGAAGATCGTCGCCATGGGCTGGCGCAGCATCTCGTCTTCGGCGTAGCCGAAGATGCGCTGGGCGCCCGCGTTCCAGGTGGTGATCAGGCCTTCCTCGTCGGTGGTGATGATCGCGAAGTCGCGCGTGGTGGCCGCCACCAGCCGCAGCCGCTCCTCGCCCGCGCGCAGCCGCTCCTCGGCGGAATGCAGGTCGGTGATGTCGAAGAAATTGAGGATCGCGCCCTCGATCTTGTCCTCGGCCGTGCGGTACGGAAGGATGCGCGCCAGGAAGTGCCGGCCGTCCACGCTCGTGACGTGGCGCTCGGTGGTGCGCAGGTCCTTGAAGGCCGAAGCGGTGTCGCTCGCGAGCTCGGGGTAGTCGAGCCGGCTCGTGATGTCGAACAGCGAGCGGCCGATGTCGGACGGAATCAGGTTGAACAGGCTGCTCGCATGCGGCGTGTAGCGCTTGATGTGCATGCCGCGCGTCACGAACACGGTGGCGATCTCCGACGAGGCGATCAGGTTCTGCAGGTCGTCGTTGATGTGGCCGCGCTCCTCGACCTTCATCTTGAGCTCGTAGTTGACGGTGACGAGCTCCTCGTTCATCGACTGCAGCTCTTCCTTGCTGGTCTCGAGCTCTTCGGTGGCCGAGCGCAGCTCCTCGTTGATCGCCTGCAGCTCCTCGTTGGAGGCCTTGAGCTCCTCGTTCGAGGTCTCGGAACTCTCGATGGTCTCCTGCAGGTGCATCTTGAGCTGGCGCACCTCGTCCTCCATCTGCCCGATCAGCAGCTCGCGCGCGGCGTGCGCGGGCTCGCCGCCTTCGGGGCGCATGCTTTCCTCGACCTCGTCGAAGACCACGAGCGTGAGCTGCGGCGCGCCCTCCTCGTCCTGCTGCAGCGGCCGCACCGTGATGTTGAGGAACACCTGGCGTCCGTCCTCGCGCTTCTGCACCAGCCGCGTCTCCACGCTGCGGTCGGTCTGGCCGGCCTTGAAGAGCGCGGTGCGCAGTTCGAGCCGCAGGTCGGGCCGCACGTTGTTCAGCAGGTTGTTCGAGGGCTCGCCGCCGGCACGCTCGAGGAAGCGGCCGACGCCGCTCGACAGGTGCAGCACCTCGAGCTCGGCATTGATGAGCACGCTCGGTGGCGAGAACTGCTCGAGCGCGCGCTGGTGCAGTTCGGCAAAGCTCGGCCGCTCGGGGCGCTTGCGCGCGCGCAGCGCCTGGATCGCGCCGGCGCTGCCGAGCTGCGGCGGCGCATCGCTGATCAGCGGCAGCTGGCGGCCAGCCGCCGGCCCCGCGTTGGCGCGGTAGATGCGGCTCTTCTTGTCGACGGCCGTGAACATGCTGCCGACCGCATCGATCGATTCGGAGGTGCCGAGAAACAGGTAGCCGCCGGGCTTGAGCGCGATGCGGAACATCTCGAGCACATGCGCCTGCGCCGCGCGGTCGAGGTAGATCAGCAGGTTGCGGCAGCAGATCAGGTCGAGCCGCGAGAACGGCGGGTCGCGCAGCAGGTTGTGCAGCGCGAAAAGCACCGGCTCGCGCACCGCGGTGGCCACGCGGTACTGGTCCTGGTCGGCCACGAAGTACTGCCGCAGCCGCGAGGGCGAGATGTCTTCGGCGATGCCCTGGGCATAAAGGCCCTTGCGCGCCGCGGCGATGGCGCGCTCGTCGATGTCGGTCGCGAAAATCTGGATGTCGAGCGGCTTGGACTGCCCGTCGATCCGCTCGCGCAGCAGCATGCTGAGCGAATAGGCCTCTTCGCCCGTGGCGCAGCCCGCGACCCATGCGCGCACCTGCTCGCCCGGCTGCATGCCCTCGACCAGCGTGGGCAGCGCCTCGCGCGCGAGCGCCTCGAAGGCATCGGGGTCGCGAAAGAAGTTGGTCACGCTGATGAGCATGTCCTGCAGCAGCGGGGTGGCTTCCTCGGGATGTTCCTTCAGGAAGTCGCGGTACGCCGGCAGATCGGCCACGCGGTTCACCTGCAGCCGGCGCTCGATGCGGCGCAGCACCGTGGCGCGCTTGTAGTGGCGAAAGTCGTGCCGCGTGTAGGTGCGCAGCAGCGCCATGATCTCCTGCAGCGCTTCTTCGGCCAGCGCCGCGGCGGCCTGCCCGCCGGGCTCCTGGCCCGCCGCGGCGGGCTCGTTCGCGCCGGGCAGCCGGATGCGCTTCGCATTGCGCCAGTGCTCGACCAGGCGCTGGCCCATCTGCGCGGCCGGCAACACGATGTCGACCATGCCGGTGCCGATCGCCGCGCGCGGCATGCCGTCATGCACCGCGTCCTCGGGCAATTGCGCCATCGCGAGGCCGCCGTTCTCCTTCACGCGCGTGAGCCCGACCGCTCCGTCGCTGCCGGTGCCCGACATCACCACGCAAACGGCGCGCCGATCGTGCACCTGGGCCATCGTGCGGAAGAACACGTCAATCGCCACGTGCCGGCCCTTGATGCGCTCGCTGGCCACGGGCTGCAGGTGGCCGTCGTTCATCATCAGCTCGACGCCGGGCGGAATCACGTAGACATGGTCGGCCCGGATCGGCAGCACTTCGGTCACCTGCGTCACCGGCATCGACGTGGCGCGCTGCAGGATCTCCGCGGCATTGCTCTGGTGCTCGGGCGACAGGTGCAGGATCACCGCGAAAGCCATGCCGGGCTCGGGTGGCATGCCCTCGAAGAAGCGGATCAGCGCTTCGAGCCCGCCTGCGGAGGCGCCGATGCCGACCACGGGAATGTCCAGCGTGCTCGGCACGAGCGCGGTTTCGTTGGAAGAAGACGGCGGGGGCGTGGTCGGTTTTGGCATGAAGGTGTCATTGCGCCGCGGCGGCTCCTGCGGCCTGTCGGCGTGTGGCTTTCCAGGCTCGATTCTGCCCCCTGGCGCGGCCGTGCGCGAGCCTGCGATGCGCGCTGCCGGATTCGCACTGTTCCTACAGCCGCTCGCGACAGCCGCTTGCCGAGGCGGCATGGGCGCGGCGCATGGTCGCGGGTCATGCCCATCCGCTTCTTGAGGTCTTCGGCCATGCGCCCATCCATTCCAGCAGTCCTTGCCATCACCCTTGCCACGGCCGCGCTGCTCGCGGGCTGCGGCGGCAGCAACACCGCATCGAACGTCGAAGCGCCCGGCGCCGGCACGGGCGCCAAGACGGCCGCGCTCGACAAGGGGGCCGCGGTGCTGCAGGACAGGCCGCCCATCGAGGCGCTCAATGCCCACCTCGACGGCTTCCACTTCTACAGCGGCAAGCTGCAGGCCCAGATGGAGGCGCACCACTACTGTGCCGTGCTCAACGAGGAACTCATCCAGTGCGTGATCTACGACGGCAACACGCGAACCGCGAAGATCATGGGCGTCGAGTACATCGTGAGCGAGCGCCTGTTCCAGTCGCTGCCGCCGCAGGAAAAAGCGCTTTGGCACAGCCATGTGCACGAGGTCAAGTCGGGGCAGCTCATCGCGCCGGGCATTCCGCAGGCGGCCGAACACGAACTGATGAAGAAGCTCGTCGGCACCTACGGCAAGACCTTCCACACCTGGCACACCGACCTGCAGAAGGAACTGCCGATCGGCGTTCCGCAGCTCATGATGGGTTTCACGGCCGACGGCCAGATCGACGCTGCGATGGTGGCCGAGCGCGACAAGCGCTTCGGCGTCGATTCCACGGAGAAGAGGAAGCAGCGCGAGGACATTGCGTCGCCGCCCATCGCCGAAGGCGCCGACAGCTGGCAGAAAGGCACGCCGGTGCAGATCGCCGATCCCACCGGCACCGAGCACCAGCACCCGAAGGGTGCGCAGGCGGGCCGCTAGGAACCACGGCATGGCGCATTCCTCTCTCCCCGCCACGGCAGCCGCGGTGCACCCCGCGAAGATCGGCGTGCTCACCTTCCACCGCTGCATCAACTACGGCTCGTACTGGCAGGCGCGCTGCCTGGTCGAGGCGCTGCGCAGCATGGGCCATCGCGCGGTGCTGCTCGACCACCGCTCGGGCCGTGTCGACCGCGCCGAGTGGCGCTGCGCGCTGCGCCCGGTGCTGCCCACGCCGGTGCCGCCCGCCGACCGCCGGCCGTACGCGCAGAAGACCCGCAAGTTTCTCGAAGCGTTCGAGGCGCTGCCGTGCTCGCGCCCCTTCCGGCTCGACGATCCTTCGGAGATGGAAGGCTTCGGCACCGTCGTCGTGGGCAGCGACGAGGTCTGGAACCTGGTGCATCCCTGGTATGGCGGCAACCCGCTCTTCTTCGGCGAGGGCCTGCGCGCGCGGCGGCTCGTGGCCTATGCGGCCAGCTTCGGCAACTACCCGGCCAGCCACGGCCTCCCGCCGCACTGGGCCGGCATGCTGCGCCGCTTTCACCACCTCTCGGTGCGCGATGCCAACGCCTGCGCGCTGCTGCGCCAGGCGCTGGGCCATGCGCCCGCGCTGGTGCTCGACCCCTGCCTGCAGTTCGCGCCGCCGCCCGAGGACGCCGGCACTTCCCGCAGCGGGCGCGGCGGCCATGTCGCTGTCTACGGCCACAACTTCAGCCCCTGGTTCTCGGCCCGGCTGCGCGACTGGGCGCGCCGGCGACGCAAGCGCCTGGTGAGCATCGGCTACCGCAACGACTGGGCCGACACCCAGTGGCTCACCGCCGGGCCCGAGGATTTCGCGCGCTTCATGGCCGATGCCGATGCGGTGGCGACCAACTTCTTCCATGGCTGCGTCTTCGCGCTGCGCCACCGCAAGCCCTTCGTCTGCGAACACTCGCCCTACCGCGCCATCAAGATCCAGGACCTGCTCGCCCTGCTCGGCGCCCAGCACCGGACCGCCGACGAGGGCACGCCCATGGCATTGTTCGACGCGAACCTGTCGGAGCCGCCGTCGGCGGCGGTCGAGGCGCGCATCGCCGCGCTGCGCGCGTCATCATCGGCCTACTTGCAGCAGGCGCTGCAAGAGGCGCCCGAGGTGCATGGCCAGGAGCCGGTGCATGCCTGAGGTGCGCCCGGTCCCGGCCGAGGTGGTGCGCTCGGGGCTGTGCATCGGCTGCGGCAGTTGCGTGGCCCAGTCGCGCGGCGAAGGCGCCGTGCGCCCGCGGCACGATGTGCCGCGCATGCGGCTCGACCGCCATGGCGAACTGCAGCCCGCCGGTAGCGCCGCGTGGCTGCGCCAGGGCCCCGAGGCCTTTGCGCGCACCTGCCCGTTCTCGCCCGAGGCCCGCAACGAGACCGAGCTTGCCGAGGCGCTGTTCCCGGCGGCCGCGCAGGCCGACGCGCGGGTCGGGCGTTTCGAGAGCGCCTGGGTCGGCCATGCCGAGGAAGGCAACTTCCGCGCCAACGGCAGCTCGGGTGGCATGGTCAGCTGGGTCGCGAGCGAGCTGCTGCGCACCGGCCGGGTCGATGCGGTGGCGCACGTCGCGCCCTCGCACGACGACCGCTTCTTTCGCTACCGGCTGTCGCGCACGCCCGCGGAAATCCACGGCGGCGCGAGGTCGCGCTACTACCCGGTCGAGATGTCGGAGGTGCTCGAGGCGATGCGCGCGGCGCCCGGGCGCTATGCCGTGGTCGGCGTGCCCTGCTTCATCAAGGCGGTGCAGCTGTTGCGCCGCGAAGACCCGCTGCTGCGCGAGCGCATCGCCTTCACGCTCGGGCTGTTCTGCGGCCACATGAAGAGCGCGCGCATGGTCGACAGCTTTGCCCACCAGATGGGCGTGGCGCCGGCCGAGGTGCGCGAGGTCGAATACCGGCAGAAGGACGCGCGGCGCCCCGCCAACTGGTACACCGCGAGCTTCGTGCTGCGCGACGGGCGTCGCGTGCAGCGCGACTGGTTCCACCTCGCCGAGGGCGACTGGGGCGCGGGCTTCTTCCAGAACGATGCCTGCAACTTCTGCGACGACGTGGTCGCCGAGACCGCGGACATCTCGTTCGGCGACGCCTGGGTCGAGCCCTACTCGTCGGACGGACGCGGCACCAACGTGGTGATCGTGCGCTCGCCGCTGCTGCATGCGATGGTGAGCGAGGCGGTGCGCGCGCAGCGGCTGGCACTCGCGCCGGTCGATGCCGACTTCCTGGCCGAGACGCAGGCGGCCGGCTTCCGCCAGCGCCGCGAGGGCCTGGCCTACCGGCTCAGCTGGCGGCGCCGCGGCTTGCAGCCGCGAAAGCGCGTGGCGCCGACGCGCGCCCTGCCCTGGCGGCGCAAGCTCATCTACCGCATGCGCGCGGCGATCACGCGCTGGAGCCGGCGCCTGTTCGGATGGGCCCGCGCCACCGGCACCGAGGCCATCTACGTGCGCTGGGCGCGCGGCGCGCTCGCGCTCTACCACGCGCTCGCCTATTCGCGCGGCCGGCTCGGCGCCTGGGTGGCGCGGCTCGTGCCCGACCGCGGCGGCTGATCAGCCGCCGCCCACGCCGACGTTGACCTTGCCGGTGCCGCCGCACTCCGTGCAGCGCTCGCCGCCATCGGTGCGCCCGCTGCCGCCGCAGCGGCGGCAGATGGCTTCGCCGGTGCCGGGCACGCCGCGCGGTGCCTCGTCGCCGGGCTCGCTCGCGGGCGGCTGCACCAGGTCGATGGATGCGCCGGGGTCTTCCTCGCCGGCCACCGACTCGGCGAATGCGCCGGGCCGGATCTGCTTGACCGAATCCTTGTTCATGCGTCTGCCTCCAGGAACGAGTGGAACAACATCGCCCGAGCATCGGCGCCGCGCGCGCGCCGCACGCCGGCAGAGGCCCACTGCGGCCGTCGGAAAAGCACGCAGCTCGTCGCCCCCGGCACAGGCACCGCGATTGCCGCGCAGGCCGGCCATGCCAGCCCGCACCGCAGCACCGAGCCCCGCCGACGAGAAGCTCGCGCAGCTGCGCGAGGCGCACCGCCGCGGCAAGGTGGTGCTGTTCGTCGGCGCGGGCATCTCGATGGGCCTGGGCCTGCCGCCGTGGTCGGCGCTCATCGACCACATGGCGCGCGAGCTCGGCATCGACGCGCGCTCCTTCGGAGACAAGGGCGGCTATCTCACGCTGGCCGAGTACTTCCGGCTGCGACACGGCAGCATCGGCCCACTGCGCAGCTGGATGGACCGCGAATGGCACCGTGCCGACGTGCGCGTGGAGCACTCGCGCATCCACGAGCTGCTGGCCAAGGGCCGCTTCCCGATCATCTACACCACCAATTACGACCGCTGGCTGGAGATGGCGTTCGAACACCACAAGGTCAAGTACACCAAGATCGTGAGCGTGGCCGATCTCGCCAAGCTGCGGCCCGGCGTGACGCAGATCATCAAGTTCCACGGCGACCTCGAGGACGACGCCTCGATCGTGCTCGACGAAAGCAGCTACTTCGCAAGGCTCGACTTCGAATCGCCGCTCGACATCAAGCTGCGCGCCGACGTGCTCGGGCGCTCGGTGGTGTTCGTCGGCTACAGCCTCGCCGACGTGAACATCCGCTACCTGTTCTACAAGCTCTCGCGGCTGTGGAAGCAGTCGGTGCCCGACGTGGCGCAGCCGGTGTCGTACCTGTTCTCGCCCTCGGCCAACGAAGTGCAGCAGGCGGTGCTGGCGCAGTGGGGCATCGAGATGATCCCGCTCGCGCGGCACGATCCGACCAAGGCGCTGGCCGAGTTCCTCGAAGCCGTGGTCGGGCGCTGAAGCGCCGGGCCGGTGCGCGTCAGGCGTCGCCCTCGTCGCGCACCTCGTCGTTGGCGCCGCCTTGGCGCGGCGCGTCCGTGGGCGGCGGCTTCTCGCCGACCTGCATGCTCTGGGCGGCATTGGTGCCGATGTCGCGCGAGCCGGGGTAGCCCTCGCGTTTGTTCGCCTCGCGACCGATGTGGCTGCCCTCGGCGGGGCTGTCCTGCCCGACCGCGCGGTTCTGGTCGATGTTCACGGGCGACTGTTCGGGGGGGCGGGTCATTCATCCTCCTGGCGTGTGGTGGGTGCGCAAAACTTGCCGCAAATTGCGGACCGCCCGAAGTGCCCGCGCCGGAGGCCCGGCGCGGGCCCGACGGTCACTCCGGCTGCGGCTGCTGCTGCGGCTCGGGCGGAACGCCCGCAGCCATGGCACGCGCGGCAAGGCTCTTCGCGCGCGCACTGCGTGCTTCCTCGGGGGTGAACTCGTGAGCCAGCCCCAGGCGGTGCGCGGCCCGTCCACCCTGGCGCGCGATCTCGCGCTGGCGCTTGGGGTCCATCCGGGCAAAGCCGCGCGGGGCGCGCGTGCGCTCTTGTTGGTCGTCCATTGAAGTGCTTTCCTTCGATCCGCGAAACAGTGCGGGCCTGGGCGCGCAACCCTTGCGCGCCGACCCTTTCACTGGCAAGCGGCGTGCCCGCCCGGCGCTCAGCCTTCGGCAGCGTCGGCTTCCTGCACCGCCTGCGCCTCGGCCAGCGCGCCGAGCTTGCTGTCGGTGGCGGTCTCCTCGGCCAGCGAGGCTTCGAGCAGCGCGATCGCGTCGGTGTGGCCCAACTGCTTGGCGAGCGTGCACAGCGAGTGGTAGCCGGCGATCTCGTAGTGCTCGACCTTGCGCGCCGCGCCGATCAGCGCCGCGTCGAGCACCGGACCCTTCGCGATCTGGTCGATCAGCGAATCGCCCTCCTCGACCAGGCCGGCCATGCCTTCGCACTTGATGCGTTTGAGCTTGACCTGCAGCAGCTCGGCGATCTGCTCGATGCGCTCGACCTGGCCGCGCGTTTCCTCCAGGTGGGTCTCGAAGGCCGACGCGAGGCCTTCGTCGGTGGCGGCGCGCGCGAGCTTCGGCAGCGACCGCGTCATCTGCTTCTCGGCGCTGTAGGTGTCGGAAAGCGCGTGGACGAAGAAATCGGAAAGGTTCTTGACGGGCATGGTGGCTCCTTCGGGAATGGTGGGATGGATGGATGGAACACGGGGAACACGCGGGGCATGTTTGGGACGGCGATGCGAGCGCCAAGCAAGGCCGCATCGCGTCGGCTTGTCAGCCGCCGCCGCACGGCCGAGGGCACGCCGCTTGCCCGCAGAAAGCTGCGGCCACGCACGCCCAGCGCGCAGCCGTTCGATCGACACCAAGACCCATCCCCACACAAAGGAGTAGTTTTCATGTTCTCTCACAACAAGCGATTGCAGTACACGGTCCGCGTCAGCGAGTCCAACCCCGGCCTTGCCAACCTCATGCTCGAGCAGTTCGGCGGCCCGCAGGGCGAGCTCGCCGCGGCCTGCCGCTACTTCACCCAGGCGCTCGGCGAAGACGACCCCGGGCGCAAGGACATGCTGTTCGACATCTCGACCGAGGAGCTGAGCCACCTCGAGATCATCGGCACCATCGTCGGCATGCTCAACAAGGGCGCCAAGGGCCGCCTCGCCGAAGGCGTGGAGGAAGAAGGCGAGATGTACCGCACCATCACCGGCGCGGGCAACGACAGCCACATCACGCAGGTGCTCTACGGTGGCGGCCCGCCCCTGGTCAATTCGGCCGGCGTGCCGTGGACCGCGGCGTACATCGACACCATCGGCGAACCCACGGCCGACCTGCGCTCGAACATCGCGGCCGAGGCGCGCGCCAAGATCGTCTACGAGCGCCTCATCAACCTCACCGACGATCCCGGCGTGAAGGATGCGCTGACCTTTCTGATGACGCGCGAGATCGCGCACCAGAAGTCGTTCGAGAAGGCGCTCTACGCGATCGAGCCGAACTTCCCGCCGGGCAAGCTGCCGGGCGATCCGCGCTTCACCAGCGTGTACTTCCGCATGTCGAAGGGCGAGGCCGACCTGCGCGGGCCGTGGAACCAGGGCGAGCGCTGGGACTTCGTGCCCGTCAGCCAGGATTCGGCGCCCGTGGATGGCGGCGACGGGCTCGCGACCGTCGAGCTCGCCGACGCCGATGCGGCCACGCTGCAGCAGATGGCCCAGCGCACGCAATCGCGGCCCGACGGCGACCCGCTCACCGGTGCCGAGCTCGGCATGGGCGAAGGCCCTTCGTCCGGCCCGGCCGACAACGGCCCGGCTGCCGGCACGAAGAAGAAGTAGGCCGTCGGCGAAGGAAAGAAGGCGCCGCGCTCAGCGCACGGCGAAGCCCGACGGGCTCGGCGCCTTCAGCGTCAGCTTGCGCAGCGCGGCGCTCACGGCCGCGAGGTCGTCGGCCTCGCGCAGGCTGCCCTCGGGATCGCCGGTGCCGTCGTCGCGCTGCATGGCGGCCAGCCGGCGCAGGATCGACTCCTTCTCCTGCAGCGTGCGCAGGCTGGTCCAGAGCGCACCGTCGGTCACCTCTTCCTGCGTGGCCGCCAGGCTGCGCAGGCTGAATGCGTGGCCGGTGTGACAGCGGTAGCGCACCGGCCGCTTGTCGTTGAGCTCGAACAGCACGCCGCCGCAGTCGGGGCATGTGAACATCGATGGCTCGGCGATCGCTTTGAGCTTTTCCACGGTGGATTCTCCAAAGGCGATTTCATACTCTTCGCGCAGTGCCGACGGCACTGCCGCATCCGCCACGCCGTCGCGCTGCCGCGCCAGCTGCATCAACAGCGCCGGCAGTTCCGCGAGCTTCACCACGTGGTCCACCTGCACCGCGACCATCGCCGCGCGCGGCATGCTGGGCTCGTGCGCTTCGGCCGGGTCCTGCACCACCGCGATGCCGCCACAGTCCTTGATGGCGCGCAGCCCGGCGCTGCCGTCGTCGAGCATGCCGGTGAGCACCACGCCGGCGGCGCGCGCCCCGTACGCGAGCGCGGCGGAGCGGAACAGCGGATCGATGGCGGGGCGGGCATGATGTTCCTTCGGGCCGCGGCTCAGGCGAATCACGCCGCCGTCGAGCAGCATGTGGTGGTCGGAAGGCGCCACGTAGATCGTGCCCGCGGCGGGCACCTCGCCCGACCGCCCCTCCACCGCGCGGTTGGGACCGCGCGCATCCAGCAGCGAAGCAAGCTGGCTGCGGTGGGCCCCGATGTGCTGCACCACGAAGATCGGCACCGGAAAACCGGCCGGCAGCGCGGCGACAAACTCGAGCATTGCACTCACACCGCCCGAGGAGGCGCCGATGCAGATCGCTTGCAGGGAAACGGAAGGCTGGGGCATTCCTTGCGTGCAGGCAATCGGCATGCCCGCAGGCGGTCAGCTGGAGACGCGCCAGTTCCGCAGCAGTCGCTGCACGTCGCCCAGCGCCACGGGCTTGACGAGGTGCTCGTCGAAGCCGGCCGCCAGCGCCATCTGCTTGTCTTCGGGCTGGCTCCATCCGGTGGCCGCCACCAGCAGCATCCCGCGGCCCCAGGGATGCGAGCGGATTCGCCGTGCCACCTCGTGGCCGTCGAGCCCCGGCATGTCGACGTCGAGCACCGCGGCGTCGGGGCGGAATGCCTCGGCGATCCGCAGCGCATCGATGCCGTTGCCGGCGGTCTCCACGTCGAAGCCCGCGATCGACAGCACCCGCGCCATGCCCCAGAGCGCATCCGCGTTGTCGTCGGCCAGCAGCACGCGCAAGGCGCGCTGCGGCGCGGGCGGCTGACCGGGGCCAGCCGGCGGCAGGTTCGCCACGCGCTCGGCCCCGGCCGCCTGCACCTCGCTGCGCGCGAGCGGAATGCGCACCGTGAAGCGGCTGCCGTGCCCGGAGCCCGCGCTCTCACCCATGACACTGCCGCCGTGCAGCTCGACGATGCTGCGCACCAGCGCCAGGCCGATGCCGAGCCCTCCGGCGGCGCGGTCGTGCGAGCGCACGCTCTGCGTGAACATCTCGAACATCGCCTGCACGGTGTCGGGCTCCATGCCGATGCCGTTGTCCGTCACGGTGAACACCGCTTCGCCCGCCGCCGCGTCCGCGCGCACCGACAGCAGGATCACGCCGCGGTCGGGCGTGTACTTGGCAGAGTTCGAGAGCAGGTTCGAGAGCACCTGCGTGAGGCGCATCGGATCGGCGTCGAGCCAGACTTCGTCTTCGCAGAGATCCAGTTCGAAAGTGTGGCGCCCGAGTTCCATCAGCGGTCGCGTGGCCTCGACCGCGGCTTCCACGATGGCCTGCGCGGTCACGCGTTCGCGCCGCAGCGCGAGCCGGCCCATGCGCAGGCTGGAGACATCCAGCAGGTCGCCGAGCAGCACTTTCATGGCCGAAGCCTGGCGCTGAATCACGCGCGCGGCGCGCGCCTGGTCGGGCGTGGGCAGGCTTTCGGGCGCCAGCAGTTGCGCCGCGCCGCTGATCGATGCGAGCGGGTTGCGCAGCTCGTGCGAGAGCACCGCAAGAAAGCGGTCCTTGGCGGCGTCTGCCACTTCGAGCGCCTTGCGCGCGGCCTCGTTGGCGCGCAGCGCGTCCAGCAGTTCGGCCCGGCTCAGTTCGAGCGCCTGCTGCGCCGCGCGCTGCTCGCTCTGGTCGCGCAGCACCTTCACCATGCCGATCACCGCGCCATGGCCGTTGTGCATCGGCATGAGCGCGCCGCTGGCCCAGAAGCGCGAGCCGTCCTTGCGCTGGTGCTGGCGATCGTCGGCCGCGCGCCCGTCGGCCAGCGCGGTGCGCGCTTCTTCCTCTGGCGCACCGGCCGCGCGGTCTTCCTCGGTGAAGATGATGTCGGCCGAGCGGCCGAAGATCTCGGCCTCGGTGTAGCCGAGCAGCCGCTGGGCGCCGGTGTTCCAGCTTGTGACGCGGCGCGCCATGTCGACCGAGAAGATGGCGTAGTCGACCGCGTTCTCCAGCATCAGCCGCAGGCGTTCTTCGCTCTCGCGCAGCGCGGCCTCGGCGGCCTTGCGCTCGGTGATGTCGACGAAGCTCAGCACCACGCCCGCAATGCGGTCCTCGATGGTGCGGTAGGGCCGCAGGCGCGCGAGGTACCAGGTGCCCTGGTCGTCGCCGACCTCGCGCTCGCAAGGCAGCAGCGTCTCGAGCACGCGACGCGCGTCTTCGGGCAGCTGCGGGTAGTCGAGCGAGGTGGCCAGGTCGGACAAGGGCCGCCCGACGTCGGCCGCGATCAGCTTGAAGACCGCGGCTGCGCTGGGCGTGAAGCGCGTGACGCGGAACGCACGGTCGAGGAACACGGTGGCGATCGCGGTCGCGTCCATCAGGTTCAGCATGTCGCTGTTGGCCTGGCCGAGGTCGTCCACGCGGCTCTTGAGTTCCTGGTTGACGGTGGTGATCTCCTCGTTGATCGACTGCAGTTCCTCGCGGCTGGTCTCGAGCTCCTCGGTGGCCGACTGCAGCTCCTCGTTCATCGCATGCAGTTCCTCGTTGCTGGCCTTGAGTTCCTCGGTCGAGGTCTCGTACTGCTCGACCGTCTCACGCAGCTGGCGCTTCAGGCGATCCACCTCGCGCTCGAGGTGCCCGGCGACGGCGGCGGGATCGACGCGCGGCACCACGACCACCTCGCTCGGCGCCGAAGCGGTATCGCTGGCGCGCAGCAGCACCAGCAGCGCGTCGCCGAGTTCTTCCACCGGCACGACCTGCAGCGCCACTTCGAGCTCGCGCCCGCCGATCCGCGCCCGCACCGGCGCCACGTCGATCGGCTGCCGCCGCTCATGGACCTGGTAGAGCGCGGTCTGCAGCTCGACCCTGAGCTCGGGCACGATGGCGCGCAGCACGTTGCGCGACGGCTCTCCGCCGCTGAAATGCAGGAAGGCCGTGGCCCCGGGCGAGATGTGCAGCATCTCGTGGTCGGCATCGAGCAGGATCGACGGCGGCCCGACGCGGTCGAGCAGCTTCAGGTGCAGCTCGGCCCAGCTCATCGCCCGCGGCCCGACAAGGGTGGGGAGCGCGATGCGCGGTAGCGGCGCCGCGGCGTCGCCGCCCAACCGCGGTGCCGATGCCAGCCGGCGTCCGGTCTCCTGGAGTGCCGGCAGCGCGGGCCGGGGTAAGTCCTGATGCACGTAGATGCGGTGCGGCTCGTCGGCGGCCAAGAACAGCGCGCGCTGGTCCTCCGCCGATTCCTGCGGACCG
>CAMLCW010000086.1 GCA_946478645.1 uncultured Variovorax sp. | reverse complement strand
GCCACGAACTCCGGCGTGTCCTCGAACATGTGGATGAAGCCGTGCAGCTCGCGCAAGATGTCGTTCGGGATATGGCGCGACGTCTTGGTTTCGCCGTAAATGTAGATCGGCACATCGGCGTTCTTGCGCCGCACCTCGCCGATGAAGTTGCGCAGGCTCAGCACGGCCGGGTCGAGGTCGGGACCGACGGAGAACTCCTCGTCGTCGATCGACAGGATGAAGGCGCTGGCGCGGCTTTGCTGCTGGGCGAACTGGCTCAGGTCGCCGTAGCTGGTGACGCCGAGCACCTCGAAGCCTTCGGTCTCGATGGCCTGCGCGAGCGCGCGGATGCCGAGGCCCGATGTGTTTTCGGAGCGGAAGTCCTCGTCGATGATGACGATGGGGAAGCGGAATTTCATGAGCAGGGCTCCGGACAGGCAATGAGGCGCGAAGTGTACGGAATTCGGATGACGGCTTCCGTCGGCTTTTGACCCAGAATAGCGTGCATCCAACACCGAGGAGAGAAGGAAGAGATATGGCGAACTCCACCATCTGGTGGCTGATAGCGGGAACCGCGATCGTGCTCGAGCTGATTTCGGGCACCGTATACCTGCTGCTGCTCGCGGCCGGCTTTGCGGCGGCGGCCATTGCGGCGCACCTGGGCGCGGGCCTCATGGCCCAGCTCATCGTGGCGGCCGTGGTCGGCGTGGGCGCAGTGCTCGTCTGGTATGCCGTGCGGCGCCGGCGGCCGGCCGAACCGCCCACCGAGGCCAACCGCGACATCAACCTGGACATCGGCGAGACCCTTCACGTCGACACCTGGAACCCCGACGGCACCGCGACCGTGCGCTACCGCGGGGCCCAGTGGACCGTGGTCCAGCGCGCCGGGCGCGCCCCCACCACCGGCGAGCACCGCGTGGTCGAAGTCATCGGCAGCCGTCTTGTCGTCGACAAGATCTGACACACCCCCGAGGAGAAAAGCAGCATGGAATTTTCGGTCCCCATCATCATCCTGGTCATCGCGATCATCTTCATCAGCCAGTCGGTCAAGTTCGTGCCGCAGCAGAACGCCTGGGTGCGCGAGCGCCTCGGCAAGTACCACGGCACCATGACGCCCGGCCCCAACTTCCTGATCCCGTTCATCGACCGGGTCGCCTACAAGCACAGCCTGAAGGAGATTCCGCTCGACGTGCCGAGCCAGATCTGCATCACGCGCGACAACACGCAGCTGCAGGTCGACGGCATCCTCTACTTCCAGGTCACCGACCCGATGCGCGCGAGCTACGGCTCGTCGAACTACATCGTGGCCGTCACGCAACTGGCGCAGACCTCGCTGCGCAGCGTGATCGGCAAGCTCGAGCTCGACAAGACCTTCGAGGAGCGCGACGTGATCAACGCCCAGGTGGTGGCCGCCATCGACGAGGCGGCGCTCAACTGGGGCGTGAAGGTGCTGCGCTACGAGATCAAGGACCTGACACCGCCCAAGGAAATCCTGCACGCGATGCAGCGCCAGATCACGGCCGAGCGCGAGAAGCGCGCACTGATCGCGGCCTCGGAAGGCCGTCGCCAGGAGCAGATCAACATCGCCACCGGTGAGCGTGAGGCTTTCATCGCCCGTTCCGAGGGCGAAAAGCAGGCCCAGATCAACAACGCGCAGGGCGAGGCCGCGGCCATCACCGCGGTGGCTGCGGCCACGGCCGACGCCATCGAGCGCGTGGCCGCCGCCATCCGCCAGCCCGCCGGCGACCAGGCGGTGCAGCTCAAGGTGGCCGAGCGCGCGGTCGATGCGTTCAGCAAGGTCGCGGCGGATTCCAAGACCACGCTGATCGTGCCCAGCAACATGACCGAGACTTCCGCGCTGATCGCTTCGGCGATGCGCATGATCCAGGCCGGCAAGCCGTCGAACCCGGCCTGATCGGTCGCTGGCCGACTGCTACAATCGTGGGCTCAGGAGCGGTGGATGAGCGGTTTAAGTCGCACGCCTGGAAAGCGTGTGAGGGTTAATAGCCCTCCGCGGGTTCGAATCCCGCCTGCTCCGCCAGGGAAGTCATGAATACGGGGCCTTGCGCCCCGTTTTTCTTTTGCTTCTTCGCCTGGCTTCCAGCTGGATGCATTGACCGGATAATGTAAAAACATTACTTTCACGTGTGCAAAGGAGCCCGGATGACCGGAAAAAAAACAACTTCGTCGCGTGACGACACCTCGCTCGAACGGACACTGGAGAAGACGGAAGCGGTGGCGGCCGATGTCCAGCGGGCGTCCGACAACCTGGCGGTCGTGAACACGGTGCTCGAGCAGGAGCTGCCCGACGAAGTGCAGGTGGGTGAAGTGGCCCAGGCCATCGAGCACACCAGCCAGCTCGAAGAAAAGCTCGCCCGGTCGGCCGAAACACTGGCCGAGGTGAACGCGGCGCTGAGCGAGGAGATCGAGAAGCGCCTCGAGATCACGGCCCAGCGCGACGAGAGCCAGGCGGAGGCCGAGGAGCTCAAGGCCCAGATCCGGTCCGGTGCCGCAGACTGAACGACGCCGCGGACCTACTTCTCGGCCGAACGGAACTCTCCGTCTCCCTTCTCCTACGCAGTCAACTCATCTGGCACGTTACGCTATTGGTTCTCAAGGCGAAACCACGGCATGGCCCTCATCACGTTCCTCGTCGAGGACAACAAGACCATCAGGGACAACCTGGTCCCGGCCCTCGAAGATCTGGTCGACGGCCAGGTCGTCGGCTTCGCCGAAACCGAATCCGATGCGCTCGCCTGGCTTGCCGCGCATCCCGAAGACTGGCAGTTGCTCATCGTCGACCTGTTCCTGAAGGAAGGCTCCGGGCTCGGCGTGCTCGCGGGCTGCACGGTCCGCGGCCCGGGCCAGCGCGTGGTGGTGCTCAGCAACTACGTGACGGCCGACATCCGCGCGCGCTGCGAGGCCCTGGGCGCCGACGCCGTCTTCGACAAGTCGCGCGACCTCGACGCCTTCATCGACTACTGCAACACCGACCGCCCTTCGGGCCTGGCCACGCTGGCCTGAGCCCGGTGCGGCGGCAGCCGCTGCAAAAAGAAAAGGGCCCCGGGGGCCCTTTTCTTCGTGGCGCGCATCGCTGCTGCGCGCCGGAGGGGTGCAATCAGCGCACCACGGCGATCTGCGTGCGCACGCCACCCTTGTACGTGAACAGCGTGAGCGCGCCGTTCTTGATGTCGCCCTTCTCGTCGAAGGCGATCGGGCCGGTCACGCCCTTGTACTCGACCTTGCCCACTTCGGGCAGGTACTTGGCGGGATCGGCCGAGCCGGCCTTGACCATGGCTTCGGCGAGCACGTTGACCGCGTCGTAGACGTACGGTGCATAGATCTGCACGTCGACGCCGTTCTTGGTCTTGAACTTGGCCTTGAAGTCTTCGAGCGGCTGCTTGAAGTCGCCGTCCACACCGCCGGCCTCGGCGCACACCACCATGTCTTCGCCGATGGCATCGCCAGCGAGCTTCGGCAGTTCGCCGGTGCACAGGCCGTCGCCGCCCATGAACTTGACGTTCAGGCCGAGCTGCTTGACCTGCTTGAGCATCGGGCCGCCGACGGCGTCCATGCCGCCAAAGAACAGCACGTCGGGCTTGGCGGCCTTGAGCTTGGTCAGGATGGCGTTGAAGTCGGTCGACTTGTCGGTGGTGAACTCGTGGCCCACGATGGTGGCGCCGGCAGCCTTGGCGGCCTTCTCGAATTCTTCGGCGACGCCCTGGCCGTAGGCGGTGCGGTCGTCGATCACGGCGATGTTCTTGCCCTTGAGCGTCTCGACCGCGTACTTGCCCAGCGTGCCGCCGAGTTGCGTGTCGTCGGCCACCACGCGGAACGTGGTCTTGAAGCCCTGGCGGGTGTACTTGGGGTTCGTCGCCGACGGCGAGATCTGGGGAATGCCCGCGTCGCTGTAGAGCTTGGAAGCGGGAATGGTGGTGCCGGAGTTCAGGTGGCCGACCACGCCGTTGACCTTCTCGTCGACGAGCTTCTGCGCCACGGCGGTGCCCTGCTTGGGATCGCCGGCGTCGTCTTCGGCGACGAGTTCGAACTTGACCGTCTTCTCGCCGATCTTCAGGTTCTTCGCGTTCAGGTCCTCGATGGCCATCCGGGCGCCGAACTCGTTGTCCTTGCCGAGGTGGGCGATCGGGCCGCTGGTCGGCGCCACATGGCCGATCTTCACGACCAGCGCGTCAGCCGGAGGGGCTGCAGGTGCCGGGGCCGCAGCCGTGGGCGCCGAAGCCGCCGGTGCAGCCGCTTCTTCCTTCTTGCCGCAAGCCACGAGCGTGATGGCAGCCAGTGCGACCGCAGTCCATTTCAATTGCATGAGAACCTCCAGAACATGGATAGATATGAAACCAAGAAACCGGTCGTGTGATCCGGGCGCGCAGACCTCGCAAGTTTCGCGCCGCAGACCAGCGGCACCCTCACGCCTTCCGACCTGGCGCGCAGTTTAGCTGAAGCTTTACAGGCATTAAGTTGGCGTAGACCCTGGGTTTTCCGAGAGTTCGGCGGCCATGGCCTCGATCACCAGCGCGCGCAGCACGGCCTCGATTTCTTCGCGCAGACGCGGCACCATGGCGTCGAGCTGCTGCTGCACCGCGGCGGCCACGGTGTCGCTCAGCCGCTCCTCGAGCGAGAGGTCGACGCGCTGCAGCACGCGGTGCAGAAGCTGTTCCTCCAGGCGCACGATGTCGGCCTCCGCACGCTGGGCCGCGGGCGGCAGCGCGACCGCCTGCGCCGGGTCGACGGGCGGCGCCGCCTCGGCGGGCCTGGGTGCCTCCACAGCGGGCGCGGCCGGCAGGTCGAGCACGGTGGTCAGCGTGGGAACGAACCGGGGCGGCGTGCGCAGCGTGCTGGCCATCAGGAAGCGCTCCTTGCGAAATCGTGCGGCTGGATCGGATAGCCGCGGTCGGCATAGTGGCGCCACCGCGCGCGGCCGATCTGCCGGTCATCGGGCTCGCTGCTCACGATGTCGATGAGCCGCTCGAAGCGCTCGAAGCCCGCCGGCACAGCAGGACCGAGGTTCACGAGCATTTCGCGGTGCGGCAGCGCGGCGGCGTCCGCGCCTTCGGCGCAGAGCACGACCGGCGAGCGGCTCAGCATCTGCGGTGGGGCATCGGCGCGGCAATGCGCGATGAAGTCCGAAGGCGAGAGCTGCCACAGCGCCGCATCGATCGCCTCGAGCATCGGCGGCTCGCCCACCACGATCACCCGCAGCCCGCGCGCATTGACGGCCTTGCGGACCAGCCGGCAGGCGTAGTTGGCCTTGTCCGGCGTGTTGAAGTGGAAGCCGATCTCCGTCACTGCGCCGACCGTGCCTTGCGTGCAGCGGCGCCGCCCTTCTTGCCGGCCGCCTTGGGCGTGGCCGCGGCGGTGCTGCTGCGCGCGCGCTCCATCAGGTACGAAACCAGCAGGCCCACCGGCCGGCCGGTCGCGCCCTTGGCCGCCCCGCTCTTCCAGGCGGTGCCCGCGATGTCGAGGTGCGCCCAGGCGAAGTCGCCCGCGAAGCGCTGCAGGAACTTGGCCGCGGTGATGGCACCGCCCGCGCGTCCCGCCACATTGGCCACGTCGGCGAAGTTGGTCTTCAGGCCTTCGGCATAGTCGTCGTCGAGCGGCAGGCGCCAGCAGCGGTCCTGCGATGCTTCGCCGGCCGCCTGCAGCGCGGTGGCGAGTGTTTCGTCGCTCGTGAACAGTCCGCTGCGTACACCGCCGAGCGCAACCACGCAGGCGCCGGTGAGCGTGGCGATGTCGATCACGGCGGCCGGCGCAAAGCGCTTGGCGTAGGTCAGCGCATCGCACAGCACCAGGCGCCCTTCAGCGTCGGTGTTGAGCACCTCGATGGTCTGCCCGCTCATGCTCGTGACCACGTCGCCGGGCTTGAGCGCGCGGCCGTCGTTCATGTTCTCGCACGCCGGCACCAGGCCCACCACGTTGATGGCCGGCTGGATCTCGCCGAGCGCCCGGAACGTGCCGAGCACGCTGGCGGCGCCGCACATGTCGAACTTCATTTCGTCCATTTCGGCCGCCGGCTTGAGCGAGACCCCGCCCGTGTCGAAGGTGATCCCCTTGCCGACCAGCACCACGGGCGCCTGGTCCTTCGGGCCGCCCTGGTAGCGCAGCACGATGAAGCGCAGCGGCTCGGCCGAGCCCTGGGCCACCGCGGCGAACGAGCCCATGCCCAGCTTCTGGACTTCCTTGGGGCCGAGCACCTCGACCTTCATGCGCGGCAGCCGGCCGAGCTCCTTGGCGGCCTCGCCGAGGAGCGTGGGCGTGCAGTGGTTGCCGGGCCGGTTGCCCCATTCCTTGGCCAGCTCGATGCCCGACACGGTGGCGCGGGCTTCGTCGAAAGCCGGCGTCACCGACGTCGCATCGGCCACGCCGAGCACCAGGGTGCGGATGCTGCGCCCGCCCTCGCCGTTCGAGGCCTTGGAGCGGGTGGTGGTGTAGACGTAGCTGGCATCGGCGGCGGCCGCGACCGCGCTTGCGACGGCGGCCCCATTGGCCTCCTGGGCGAACACCATCACCACCCGTTTGGTCGCCGGGGCCTTGGCCGCCTTGATTGCCGCAATCACCGCGCTGCGCACCGACGCGGGCGTGCCGTCGCCGACCGCCGCGAGCACCACGCGCGAGGCCGCCACCTCGTCCGGGTGGTAGAGCGCGAGCAGCTTGCCGGGCTTGTCGGGCAGGTCGCCGGCCTTGCGGGCGCTCGCGATCAGCGCGGAGAGCGGATCCCGCGTGGTGAGCGGCGCACTGCCGACCAGCACGATCAGGACGTCGGATTTTTCGGCCGCGGCGCGCGCGACGGTGAGGGTCTTGAGCTGAAAGTCCATAATCCTTTTTTTCCTCGAACGATGTTATTCCATTCTTCCCTACGCAAGGAGCTGTCGCGCAGCTTCGGAGCGACCCTCGTGGTCCTGGTCACCATCGTGATGACCATGATGCTGATCCGCACGCTCGGCCTCGCCTCCAAGGGCAGCGTGAACCCCTCCGAAGTGTTCCTCGTGATGGCCTACACGGTGCTCGGCTACATGCCGACCATCCTGAGCCTGAGCCTGTTCGTCGCCATCGTCGGCACGCTTTCCCGCATGTACCGCGACAGCGAGATGGTGATCTGGTTCTCCAGCGGCCGCGGCCTGGCGGATTTCGTCCAGCCGCTGTTCCGCTTCGCCTGGCCGGTGCTGCTGCTGATCGCCGTCATGGCGCTGGTCGGCTGGCCCTGGGCCAATTCGCAGACCATCGGCATGCGCGCCCAGTACGAGCGCCGCAGCGACATCGAGCGCGTGTCGCCGGGCGAATTCCGTGAATCGTCGGGCCGCATGCGGGTGTTCTTCATCGACAAGGACACGCCCGACAACGCCACGGCCACCAACGTGTTCATCTGGGCCATCGAGCGCGGCCTGCAGATCACCACCTCGGCGCGCAGCGGCCGCATCGAGGACATCGGCAACAACCGCTACCTGATGCTGAGCAACGGCCAGCGCCTCGAGCGGCCGCTGCTGCCCACCTCGGGCCTCAAGATCAGCGAATTCGAGACCTACGGCACGCGCGCCGGCGGCAGCAGCGATTTCGCGACCGACAGCACGCCGGTGCGCGCCAAGCCCACGCTGCAGCTGCTGCGCGAGCCGGGCGACGTGAGCCAGGGCGAACTCGCCTGGCGCCTGGGCATGCTGCTCGCGGCGATCAATTTCGTGCTGCTCGCGCTCACGGTCTCGAGCGTCAATCCGCGCGTCGGGCGCAGCGGCAACCTGCTGTTCGCGCTGTTCGCCTTCGTCGTCTACTACAACATGCTCAACCTCGGCCAGAGCTGGATCAGCACCGGCCGCTTCGGCATGGGCTCGTTCATGCTGCTGCTGCACGGCGGCGTCATGGTGGTGGCGCTCCTGTGGCTCGCGTTGCGCAACAACAACTGGGGCCGGCGCCGCAGGACCGAGCGCGTGATGGCCGGCGGCCTGCCGCCCTCCCAAACCGATCCGTCCCCGTGAAAACCATTCGCCGCCTGATCTACGTCGAGGTCCTGAAAGCCGTGGCTTTCGTGACGCTCGGCTTCCTGAGCCTCTTCTTCTTCTTCGACTTCGTCGACGAACTGCAGTCGATCGGCCGTCCCGAGAGCCTGGCCTACGGCCCCGCGCAGGCGCTGATCTACGTAACGCTGCTGATCCCGAGCCATCTCTACGAGCTGCTCCCGATCACCGTGCTGATCGGCTGCATCTTCGTGATGGCGCGGCTCGCGCAGAGTTCGGAGTACACCATCCTGCGCACCAGCGGGCTCGGCCCCTGGCGCGCGCTGCGCACGCTGCTGCTGCTGGGCCTGGGCTTCGTGGTGCTGACCTTCGCCATCGGCGACTACATCGCACCGGCCTCCGAACGCGCCGGCCAGCTGCTCAAGTCGCGCTACCAGGGCACCTATTCGTTCGTCGGCAACACCGGCGCCTGGCTCAAGGAGAAGCGCGAGAACGTCTCGTATGCGGTGAACGTGCTCTCGATCGCGCGCGACGGCGCGCTCAAGAACGCGCGCATCTTCGAGTTCGACGAGAACGGCTATGTGCGCCGCCAGCTCGTCGCCGGCTCGGCACGCATCCACGAAGAGCACTGGACGCTGACCGACGTCGAAACCCAGGACTACGACACCCGCAACAGCGCCGACAAGGCGCGCATCGTGACCACCAAGGTGCCGCAGCTCGACTGGCCGACCACGCTGACGGCCGAGATGGTGTCGGTGGCGCTGCTGCGGCCCGACCGCATGGGCACCATCGACCTGTTCGACTACATCCGCCACCTCGACGCCAATGGCCAGACCGCGCAGCGCTACGAGATCCAGTTCTGGCGCAAGGTCTTCTACCCGCTCTCTTGCCTGGTGATGGTGGTGCTCGCGCTGCCCTTCGCCTACCTGCACTTCCGCCAGGCCGGCATCACCACCTACGTGTTCGGCGGCGTGATGATCGGCATCAGCTTCTTCCTGCTCAACAACGTGTTCGGCTATCTCGGCAACCTGAGCAACTGGTCGCCGATGCTCACGGCGGCGGCGCCGGGGCTCATCTATACGGTCATGTCGCTCGCGGCCTTCAGCTGGCTCGTGCTTCGAAGGTAGCGACGGTGGCCGCCGCTGCAGACGCAAGGGGCATCGTGCTGCTGGCCCACGGCTCGCGCGACGCGCGCTGGCGCGCACCGATCGAAGCGGTGGCTGCACGCCTGACCGCGCTCGATCCGCAAGCGCGCGTGGCCTGCGCCTACATGGAGCTCGCCACGCCCGACCTGCACACCGCCGCGGCCGCATTGATCGCCAGCGGCGCCACGGCACTGCGGATCGTTCCGCTGTTCCTCGGCATGGGCAAACATGCGCGCGAGGACCTGCCATTGCAGGTCGAGGCGCTGCGCCAGGCCTGGCCCGACCTCGATTTCGAGCTGGCGCGCACGGTCGGGGAAGAACCTGAATTGATCGACTTGCTGGCCCGAATTGCACACAAACCTTGATGTTCGTGAAATTTCAATAGACTTCAAAGGCATAATGAATTCCGCAATAAGACGGAATTTGATATGAATCTGCACCAGTTCAAGTTTGTTCAGGAGGCCGTGCGGCGCAACCTGAACCTGACGGAGGCGGCGAAAGCGCTCCACACCTCGCAGCCCGGCGTCTCCAAGGCCATCATCGAGCTGGAAGAAGAACTCGGCGTCGAGATCTTCGCGCGCCATGGCAAGCGGCTGAAGCGCATCACCGAACCGGGCCAGCACGTCATTGCGAGCATCGAGCTGATCATGCGCGAGGTCGGCAACCTGCGGCGCATCGGCGAGCAGTTCAGCGCTCAGGACAGCGGCACGCTGTCGATCGCGACCACCCACACGCAGGCGCGCTACGTGCTCCCCGTGCCGGTGGCGAAGCTGCGCGAGGCGTATCCCAAGGTGAACGTGAGCCTGCACCAGGGCTCGCCGGACCAGGTGGCGCGCATGGTGATCGACGAGATCGCCGAGGTCGGCATCGCGACCGAGTCGCTCGCCGACTATGCCGACCTCGTGACCCTGCCCTGCTACGAATGGCAGCACGTGCTGGTGCTGCCGAAGGACCATCCGCTTGCCGACCGGGAGCGCATCTCGCTCGAGGACCTGGCGCTCGAGCCGATCATCACCTACCACCCGTCGTTCACCGGGCGCACGCGCATCGACCATGCCTTTGCGCAGAAGAAGCTCACGCCGCGCATCGCGCTCGAGGCGATCGACTCCGACGTGATCAAGACCTATGTGCGCCTGGGCCTCGGCGTGGGCATCGTGGCCGAGATGGCGGTGCGCGACGAATCGAACGCCGACCTCGTCGTGCGCCCGATGGGCCACGTGTTCGGCCAGAACATCGCGCGCGTGGCCTTCAAGCGCAGCGCCTACCTGCGCAACTTCGTGTTCAAGTTCGCCGAGCTGCTGTCCGACCGCCTCGACCGCAACCTGATCGCGAAGGCCCTGAGCGGCCACCAGCAGGACTACGAGTTATAGGATCACCCCCAGTCTTCGCGCACTTCGTGTCGCTTCGCCAACCCCCTTTCGGGGACAACACCAGCGGCCCGGCAAAGCCGGTTCGCGGTGTTTCACGAAAGAGCGCCGAAGCAGCAGAACATCCGACCCCACGATCATCATGAGTACTGTTCATTCGTTCCCCCGCACGCCCCAGATCGCCACCAAGCTGCCCGCCGTGGGCACCACCATCTTCACCGTGATGTCCGCGCTCGCGGCCGAGAAGAACGCGGTCAACCTCGGCCAGGGCTTCCCCGATTTCCACTGCGACCCGAAGCTGCTCGAAGACGTCACGGCCGCGATGGCCGCGGGACACAACCAGTACCCGCCGATGCCGGGCATCCCGGCACTGCGGCAGGCCATCTCCGACAAGATCTCGACGCTCTACGGCCGCAGCTACAGCGCCACCGACGAGATCACGGTCACGGCCGGTGCGACCCAGGCCATCATCACCGCCATCCTCGCGGTGGTGCGTGCCGACGACGAAGTGATCGTGCTCGAGCCGTGCTACGACAGCTACGTGCCGAACATCGAACTCGCGGGCGGGCGCGTGGTGCGCGTGCCGCTCACGCCCGGCACCTTCCGCCCCGACTTCGACCGCATCGCGGCCGCGCTGACGCCGCGCACGCGCGCCATCATCGTCAACACGCCGCACAACCCGAGCGCCACCGTCTGGACCGCGGCCGAGATGCGCCGACTCGAGGAACTGCTGGCGCCCACCGAGGTGCTGGTGATTGCCGACGAGGTCTACGAGCACATGGTGTTCGACGGCGCGCAGCATGAGAGCGTGGCTCGCTTTCCGGGCCTCGCGGCGCGCAGCTTCATCGTGAGCAGCTTCGGCAAGACCTACCACGTCACCGGCTGGAAGATCGGCTACGTCGCCGCGCCCGCGCCGCTGATGGCCGAATTCCGCAAGGTGCACCAGTTCAATGTGTTCACCGTCAACACGCCGATGCAGCATGCGCTCGCGCAGTACATGGGCGCACCGGCGCCCTACCTCGAGCTGCCCGCGTTCTACCAGCGCAAGCGCGACCTGTTCGCGGCGGGGCTGGCCGAGAAGACGCGCTTCAAGCTGCTGCCGAGCGAAGGCAGCTACTTCCAGTGCGTCGACATTTCGGCAGTGAGCGACCTGTCGGAGGCCGAGTTCTGCCTCTGGCTCACGCGCGAGATCGGCGTCGCGGCGATCCCGTTGTCTGCGTTCTACGGCGACGGCTTCGACCAGCGCGTGGTGCGCTTCTGCTTCGCGAAGAAGGACGAGACGCTGCTCGCGGCGCTCGACCGGCTCGCGAAGCTCTGAGCAGCCGCTTCCCCGGCGACGGCGGTAGGACAGTCCTGACCGCCGAAGAAGCGGCTATCCGGCGTTTTTCGCGAGGCGGCGCACCCAGCATCGAGCGCATCAAAACAACGCCAGGAGAAACGCATGTCCCTCTCGTTCATTCTGCTGATCATCCTGATACTGCTTCTGATCGGCGCGCTGCCGAGCTGGGGCTACAGCCGGAGCTGGGGCTACTGGCCCAGCGGCGGCCTGGGCCTTGTCGTGCTGATCGTCGTGATCCTGGTGCTCATGGGACGCATATAGCGGCCATGGGTATCGCACCCACCCGAAAGGCCCGCGGCTTGCCGCGGGCTTTTTCTTGGCCGCGCTTTCCCGCGTAGCTCAGGCCTGCAGCTGGGCCCAGGCCTTGTCGAGCCGCTTGACGCTCACCGGCTGCGGCGTGCGCAGTTCCTGCGCGAAGAAGCTCACGCGAAGCTCCTCGAGCAGCCAGCGGAATTCGAGCATGCGGTCATCGACCACGCCTTTGCGCTCGGCCACCAGCCGCCAGTAGCGTTGCTCCTGCGGCCGCAGTTCGGCCAGCTTCGCGGCATCGCGCGCGGGATCGCCGCGCAGCTTGTCGAGCCGCAGCACGATTGCCTTCAGGTAGCGCGGGAAATGCTGCAACTGGCTCCACGGCGCCTCGGCGATGAAGCGCTTGCCGACCAGCCGCTGCAACTGCTGCGCCGCGTCCTGCACGGAGTCGGGCTGGAGCTTGGTGTCCTTGATCTTGCGCACGGCGGCGGCGTATTCGGTCAGGATGCCGCCGGCCAGCCGCGCCACCTCGTTCGCGATCAGCGTGAGCCGGCCGCGCCCTTCCTCCAGGCGGCGCTTGAACGCCGCCTCGTCGGTCGGCAGCGGCTCCTGCAGGAAGGCGCGGTCGATCGCCACGTCGATGATCTGCGTGCGCAGCTCTTCCGAAGTACCGAGCGGCATGTAAGCCACCGCCATCTTCTGCAGGTCGGGGATGTTCTTCTCGAGGTACTTGAGCGCGTCCTTCAACTGCAGCGCGAACAGGCGCCGCAGGCCCGCGCGGTGCTTCGCCGCGGCCACGGCGGGCTCGTCGAACACTTCGATCGTGACCGCGTCGCCTTCGTCGCGCAGCGCCGGGAAGCCGATCAGCGACTGCGCGCCGCGCCGTACTTCCATGAGCTCGGGCAGTTCGCCGAAGCTCCAGCTGGTGTAGCGCTGGCCCGCGGGCAGGCTGGGCGTGGCAGGCGCCGGCGCCGCCTTGCCCTTTGCCGGTGCATCGCCAGCGCCGCCGGCCGCCGGCGGGTGTGCGGGTGAGGACGAAGCCTTCACATTGAGCCCCGCGAGCGCCTGGAACGCGCCGCGCGCCTGCGCGCCGAGCTCGGCCTTGAGCGCACCGAGGTTGCGCCCCATGCCCAGCTGGCGGCCATGCTCGTCGACGATGCGCAGGTTCATGAAAAGGTGTGGCGCCAGCATGTCGAGCTTGAAGTCGGCGCGCTTCACGTCGAGGCTCGTGGCGTCGCGCACGCGCTTGAGCAGTGCGTCGGTGAGCGAACCGGTGCCGAAGACCTCGGGCGCCGACAGCTCGGCGGCCAGCCGCGCCGCCGTGTCGGGCAGCGGCACCAGCCGCGAACGCGGGCGCTGCGGCAGGCTCTTGAGCAGCGCCTGGATCTTGTCCTTGAGCATGCCCGTGACGAGCCACTCGCAGCGCTCCTCGCTCACCTGGTTGAGCACGAACAGCGGCACGCTGACGGTGAGGCCGTCCTTCGGATCGCCCGGTTCGTGCAGGTAGGTGGCCGCGCAATCCACGCCGCCGAGCCGCAGCGTGGGCGGGAACGATTGCGTGGTGATGCCGGCCGCCTGGTGGCGCATCAGCTCGTCGCGCGTCAGGAAGAGGAGGCGCGGCTGTTCGCGGGACGCCTGCCGGTACCAGTTCTCGAAGGTGATGCCGCTCGCCACGTCGGCCGGCAGCTGCGCGTCGTAGAACGCGAAGATCAGTTCGTCGTCCACCAGCACGTCCTGGCGGCGCGACTTGTGCTCCAGCCCCTCGACCTCGCGCACCAGCTTGCGGTTCGCTGTGAGGAACGGAAACTTGCTCTCCCATTGCCCGCCGACCAGCGCTTCGCGGATGAAGATCTCGCGCGCCGCCACCGGATCGACGCGCGTGAAGTCGACGCGGCGCCCGCTGTACACCACCAGCCCATAGAGCGTTGCGCGTTCGAGCGCCGACACCTGTGCGCCCTTCTTCTCCCAGTGCGGGTCGAGCAACTGCTTCTTCAGCAGGTGGCCGGCCACCTCTTCGAGCCACTGCGGTTCGATGTTGGCGATGCCGCGGCCAAAGAGCCGCGTGGTCTCGACCAGCTCGGCCGCGACGATCCAGCGGCCGGGCTTCTTCTTCAAGTGCGCGCCCGGATGCTTGTAGAACTTGATGCCGCGCGCGCCGAGGTAGGCCTCGTCGTCCTCGAGCTTCCAGCCGACGTTGCCGAGCAGGCCCGCGAGCATCGACATGTGCAGCGCTTCGTAGCCGGCCGGCTCTTTGTTGATGCGCCACTTGTGCTCGGTCACTACCGTCAGCAGCTGCGAATGGATGTCGCGCCATTCGCGCACGCGCCGGATGTTGATGAAGTTCTGGCGCAGCAGTTGCTCGTACTGACGGTTGCTCAGTTTATGGGTGTCACCATGCCCACCGCGCGCATCGGCGATCCATTTCCACAGCCGCAGGTAGCCGCTGAACTCGCTCTTCTCGTCGTCGAACTTTGCATGCGCCTGGTCGGCCTGCTGCTGCGCGTCCATCGGCCGGTCGCGAACGTCCTGCACGCTGAGCGCCGAGGCGATCACGAGCACCTCCTCGAGCGCGCCGCGCGTGCGCGCTTCGAGGATCATGCGGCCCACGCGCGGGTCGAGCGGCAGCCGGGCCAGCTCGACGCCGGTGGGAGTGAGCTCGTTCGCATCGTCCACCGCACCGAGCTCGTTGAGCAGTTGGTAGCCGTCGGCGATGGCGCGCGGCGACGGCGCCTCCAGGAACGGGAAACGCGCCACGTCGCCGAGCCGCAGCGACTTCATGCGCAGGATCACGCCCGCAAGGGACGAGCGCAGGATCTCGGGGTCGGTGAAGCGCGGGCGGCCCTCGAAATCCTTCTCGTCGTAGAGCCGGATGCAGATGCCGTTCGCCACCCGGCCGCAGCGGCCCGCGCGCTGGTTGGCCGCCGCCTGGCTGATCGGCTCGACCAGCAATTGCTCGACCTTGCTGCGGAAGCTGTAGCGCTTGACCCGCGCGGTGCCGGTGTCGA
>CAMLCW010000085.1 GCA_946478645.1 uncultured Variovorax sp. | reverse complement strand
GGCCCGAGCCGACGCGCTTGACGTCCATCAGGTTGCGGCCGTTGTCCCAGTCGGTCTTGCCGCCCGGCGGAAGCGCGATCTCGAGCACGCGCACGTTCTGCTTGGCCTTGGTGGCCTGGAACACAGCGAGCGCCTCGGGCGTGTAGCCGGGCGCCATCAGCACCTCGACGAACTGCTTGTTGACGGCCTCGGCGGTCGCGAGGTCGACGGTGCGGTTGAAGGCGATGATGCCGCCGAAGGCCGAGGTCGGATCGGTCTTGAAGGCCTTGGCATAGGCCTCGGCCGCGTCCTTGCCCACGGCCACGCCGCAAGGGTTGGCATGCTTGACGATCACGCAGGCGGGCGCGTCGAAGCTCTTCACGCATTCCCAGGCGGCGTCGGCATCGGCGATGTTGTTGTAGCTGAGCTCCTTGCCCTGCAGCTGCTTCGCCGACACGAGCGAGCCCGGCGCCGGATGCAGGTCGCGGTAGAAGGCGGCCTGCTGGTGCGGGTTCTCGCCGTAGCGCAAGTCCTGCACTTTCACGAAGCGGCCATTGCTCTGCGCCGGGAACATCGAGCGCGTGGGCGCAGGCTGGCCGATGCTGGCGTCGAAGTCGATCGCCGAGAGATAGTCGCTGATCGCGCCGTCGTAGTCGGCGATGCGGTTGAACGCGGCCACCGAGAACGCGAACTTCGTCTTGTCGCTGAGCCGGCCCGCGGCCTGGAGTTCGGCCAGCGCCACCGCGTACTGCGAGGCGTCGGTCAGCACGCCCACGTCCTTCCAGTTCTTGGCCGCGCTGCGCACCATCGCCGGGCCGCCGATGTCGATGTTCTCGATCGCGTCTTCGAGCGTGCAGCCGGCCTTGGCCACCGTGGCTTCGAACGGATAGAGATTGACCACCAGCAGGTCGATGGTGTCGATGCCGTGCTGTTCGATGGCGGCCACGTGCGCGGGCACGTCGCGCCGCGCGAGCAGGCCACCGTGGATCTTGGGGTGCAGCGTCTTCACGCGGCCGTCGAGCATTTCCGGAAAACCGGTGTGGTCGGCCACCTCGGTGACCGGCAGGCCGGCATCGGCGAGCAGCTTGGCGGTGCCGCCGGTGGACAGCAGCTTGACGCCGAGCGCATGCAGCGCCTGCGCGAATTCGAGGATGCCGGTCTTGTCGGAAACGGAAATGAGTGCAGTCTGGGCCATGGAATATGCCGTGGTTATTTCAAAAGTTTGTGCTCGACGAGTTTCTTGCGAAGCGTGTTGCGGTTCAGGCCCAACCATTGCGCGGCCTTCGACTGGTTGCCCTCGGCACGCGTCATGACGACGTCGAGCAAGGGTTTCTCGACCACGCGCACGATCATCTCGTACATGCCGTCGGGTTCGGTGCCGCGCAGATCGCGAAAGTAGCTGTCCAGACTGGTGCGCACGCAGTCCTCGATGTGTTTCTTGCTCATGTTTTTTCTTCTCTCTCTCAATCGGCGGCGCAGGCCGCCTCCTCTTCACCGGACAGCTCTTCGGCCGCCTGGTGCTCGGGCATGCGCTCCATGCGGCTCGCCAGCCCGTCGAAATAGTCACTCACCGCGCGCAGTTGCGCGCCCGAGTCCTCGAGTGTGTTCATCTGGGCACGGAAGGCCCCGCCACCGGGAAGTGCGCGCACGTACCAGCTGATGTGCTTGCGCGCTGTGCGCACGCCGCTCCACTCGCCGTAGAGCGCGTAGTGCGCCTCGAGGTGGTCGAGCATCAGGCGGCGCACCTCGGCCACCAGCGGCGGCGCAAGGTGCGTGCCCGTGGCCAGGAAATGCGCGATCTCGCGGAAGATCCACGGCCGGCCCTGGGCTGCGCGGCCGATCATCACGGCGTCGGCGCCGGTGGCCGCGAGCACGTCGCGCGCGTTCTCGGGCGAGCGGATGTCGCCGTTCGCCACCACCGGAATCCGCACCGCCGCCTTCACCGCGGCGATGGTGTCGTACTCGGCATGGCCCTTGTAGCCCTGCTCGCGCGTGCGGCCGTGCACCGTGAGCATCTGCACGCCAGCCGATTCGAAATCGCGCGCGAGCCGCACCGCGTTGCGCTGCTCCTGGCTCCAGCCGGTTCGCATCTTCAGCGTCACGGGCACGCCGAAAGGCCGCGCCGCATCGACCACGGCCTGCACGATCTCGCGCGCGAGCGGCTCGTCGCGCATGAGCGCCGAGCCAGCCCACTTGTTGCAGACCTTCTTGGCCGGGCAGCCCATGTTGATGTCGATGATCTGCGCGCCACGCTCGATGTTGTAGACCGCGGCCTCGGCCATCATGGCCGCGTCGGTGCCCGCGATCTGCACCGAGATGGGGCCGGGCTCGCCCTCGTGGTTGGCGCGGCGCGAGGTCTTGAGCGTGTTCCAGAGCTCCTTGCGCGAGGTGACCATCTCGCTGACCGCATAGCCCGCGCCCAGTTCGCGGCACAGCATGCGGAACGGCCGGTCGGTCACGCCGGCCATGGGCGCGACGAACAGGCGGTTTTCCAGCGTGTGATTGCCGATCTGCAAGGTCATGGGGAAAGAGGCGTCGCGCGTCCGGCTGCTGCTGAAAAATGAGGCACGATTGTAGCCACGCGGCATTTCGGCCGCTGAAACGATTTGCGCATGCGATGCAGGTACAAACACCCATCGCGCACGGCCTTTCCGCCGACCTGCCGCAGCCGATCGGCTGCCTATACTGCGCCGACTCATTCCACTTTATGCAAGCCTGGCTCGACGCTCTCCTCGCGCTTCTCGCGCTGCCGCAATACGGACTCTCCACGCTGTTCATCGCGGCCTTCGTCTCGGCCACGCTGCTGCCCGTGGGCTCGGAGCCGGTGCTGTTCGGCCTGCTGAAGCTGAACCCCGAGATGTTCTGGCCCGCCGTGCTGGTGGCCACCGCCGGCAACACGCTGGGGGGCGCGGTGGACTGGTGGCTGGGCTACGGCGCCCACAAGGTGGCCGACAAATACTCGCATTCGAAACACCATGTGAGGGTGCTGGGCTGGCTCGAGCGGCTCGGCCCCAAGGCCTGCCTGCTGAGCTGGCTGCCGCTCGTCGGCGATCCGCTGTGCGCGGTCGCGGGCTGGCTCAAGCTGCCGTTCTGGCCCTGCCTGGTCTACATGGCCATCGGCAAGTTCCTGCGCTACGTGACCATGACGGTCGCGCTGCTCTACATCTTCCCGTCATGAGCAAGCAAGGCCGCGGGGCGATGAGCGAACGCGGTGAGTGAGCGCGCGCCTCGTCAGCGCAGCTTGAACGGGCCGCCGCGCGCCAGCGCACGCTCGTAGGCCGGGCGCGCGTGGATGCGCGAGAGATACGCCATGAGCCGCGGGCGTTTCGCGTCGAGGCCGCCGCGGGCCTGCGCGGCCTCCACCGGAAAGCTCATCTGTATGTCGGCCGCCGTGAACGCGTTGCCCGCGAACCATTCGCTCTTGCCGAGCTCGGCCTCCATGAAGTCGAGCTGGCTCTCGATGTTCGGAACGATGAACGCCGCCTTGGCCCGGGCCGAGATCATCTTCGCGATCGGCTTCACGAAGAACGGCATCTTGTTGCCCTCGATGCGGTCGAACACCAGCTTGAGCAGCAGCGGCGACATCGCCGTGCCTTCGGCAAAGTGCATCCAGTAGCGATAGCGCAAGGCCTCGGGCGAGCCGGCCGCGGGCGCCAGCGCGCCGCCGCCGTGGCGCTCGACCAGTGTCTCGAGGATCGCGCCCGACTCGGCCAGCACCTCGCCCTCGTCGGTCGTCACCACGGGCGACTTGCCGAGCGGATGCACCGCGCGCAGCGAAGCGGGCGCGAGCATCGTGTTCGGATCGCGCTGGTAGCGGACGATCTCGTAGGGCAGCGCGAGTTCCTCGAGCAGCCAGAGCACGCGCTGCGAGCGCGAGTTCTCGAGATGGTGGACGGTGAGCATGGAGGAGGCGTCAGGAACTGAACAGGAAGTTCATCACGTCGCCATCCTTCACGACGTATTCCTTGCCTTCCGAGCGCATCTTCCCCGCGTCCTTCGCGCCCTGCTCGCCCTTGTAGGCGATGTAGTCGTCGAAGGCGATGGTCTGGGCGCGGATGTAGCCCTTCTCGAAGTCGCCGTGGATCACGCCGGCAGCTTGCGGGCCGGTGTCGCCGATGCGGATGGTCCAGGCGCGCACTTCCTTCACGCCGGCCGTGAAGTAGGTCTGCAGGCCGAGCAGCTTGTAGGCGGCGCGGATCAGGCGGTTGAGGCCGGGCTCGTCCTGGCCGATCTCGGCCAGGAACATCTTCTTGTCCTCGTCGTCCATCTCGGCGAGTTCGGCTTCGATCTTGGCGCAGATGGCAACCACCGGCGCGCCCTGCTTCGCTGCGTACTCGCGCAGGCGGTCGAGGTACGGGTTGTTCTCGAAGCCGTCTTCGGCCACGTTGCCCACGAACATCGCGGGCTTGGCGGTGATCAGCGTGAAGCTCTTCACCAGCGGCATTTCTTCCTTGGTGAATTCGAGCGCGCGCACCGGCGTGTTCTCGTTCAGCGCGGCCTGGCAGCGTTCGAGCAGGCCGACGAGCTTCTGCGCCTCCTTGTCGCCCGAGCGCGCCACCTTGGTGTGGCGGTGCAGCGCCTTCTCGACAGTCGCGAGGTCGGCCAGGCACAGTTCGGTCTGGATCACCTCGATGTCGGAGATCGGATCGACCTTGCCGGCCACGTGGATCACGTTCTCGTCGTCGAAGCAGCGCACCACGTTCACGGTAGCGTCGGTCTCGCGGATGTGGGCGAGGAACTTGTTGCCCAGGCCCTCGCCGGTGCTGGCGCCGGCCACCAGGCCCGCGATGTCGACGAACTCGACGATGGCGGGCACCACGCGCTCGGGCTTGACGATCTCGCTGAGCTGCGCGAGCCGCGGATCGGGCACTTCCACCACGCCCACGTTGGGCTCGATGGTGCAGAACGGATAGTTCTCCGCCGCGATGCCGGCCTTGGTCAGCGCATTGAAAAGGGTGGATTTACCGACGTTGGGCAGGCCGACGATGCCGCATTGCAAACTCATGGGGGGTCCTCTTGGGTAACCGCGGATTTTAAGGCGGCCCGGCCTGCGGCGGGCGCGACGGCTTTTCCCGCGGCATGGGCCGAGCGGCAGCGCCAGCGCTGAACCCGATCCAAAATCCCATCTCCAACGAAAGTTCCGCCCGTGAGCCCGAACCTCTCTTCACCGCCCGGCGCGACCCCCGAGCCCCGCATCGTGGTGCTCGGCAGCCTCAACATGGACATCGTGCTGCGCGTGCCCAAGGCGCCCGCCGCCGGCGAAACCGTGGTCGGCCGCTCGATCGACCAAATCCCCGGCGGCAAGGGCGCGAACCAGGCCGTGAGCTGCGCGCGCCAGGGCGCCCGCGTCGCGATGGCCGGCTGCGTCGGCGACGACGCCCACGGCCAGGCACTGCGCGCCGCGCTCGCACGCGATGGCATCGACACCACCGCGCTGCGCACCGCCGAAGGCGGCGAGCCCACCGGCACCGCGCTGATCCTCGTGGAAGACAGCGGCCAGAACCGCATCGCGATCGTTCCGGGCGCCAATGCGCGGCTCGCGCTCGACGTACCCGCGCTGCGCGCGCAGCTCGCGGGCGCGGCCTTCCTGGTCATGCAGTTCGAGGTACCAATGGACCAGGTGGCGCACGCTGCCGCGCTGGCCCACGACGCCGGCTGCAAGGTGCTGCTCAATCCGTCGCCGGTGCAGCCGATGGCCGACGCGATGTGGCCGCACATCGACACGCTGGTGCTCAACGAGATCGAGGCCGAGGCGCTGTGCGGGCATCGGGCCGACAGTCCGCCGCAGGCCGCGCGCGCAGGCCAACTGCTGCGCGCCAAGGGCGTCGCGCGCGTGGTCGTCACGCTCGGCGCGCACGGCGCGGTGGCGGTGGACGCCGACGGCGCCCGCCACCATCCCGCACCGAACATCCAGCCGGTCGACACCACGGCCGCAGGCGACACCTTTCTCGGCGCGCTGGCGGTGGCGCTGGGCGAAGGCCAGTCCTTCGATGCCGCGGTGCGCCTGGGCATCCGCGCCGCGGCGCTGTGCATCCGGCAGCCCGGCGCGCAACCCTCGATCCCGCAGCGCGATGCCGTGCAGCAAAGCCCCCTGCCGCCCGACTGGGTCGCGCTTTGACAGGCGCGCCTGTTATTCGAAGCGGTAGTTCGCGCCCACCGCCTGCCCGACCTTGAGCATCTGCTCCACGCCCGACACCACGATGCAGTTCATGCCGAAGGTGATGCGCCCGTCGACCCGCGCATCGGCGCGGTAGGTGCGCAGCATGTCGCCCACTTCAGGGCTGCTGAGCCCGGTGGCCGGGTCGATGTCGGGAATCGGGCAGCGCGTGCAGGGTTTCACCGGTTTCAGTTCGGCTTCGCCTTCGCCGGTGGGAATGTGCAGCGCATCGACGCGGTCTTCGTCGTGCGCCTCGATCCCGCCCAGCACGATGTTCGGGCGAAAGCGCTCGATGCCGACGGCATCGTGGCCCGCCGCGCCCAGCCGCGCGTTGAGTTCGGCCAGCGAGCCTTCGCTGGCCACCAGCAGCGGATAACCGTCGGCGAACTGGTTCGTGGCTTCGGCGCCGCCGGTCCATTCGAGGTTCGACAGCCGCTTGTGCTCGGGGTCGAAACGCACCAGGCGCAGCGCCTGCGGTTGGCCCGGCTCGGAGAGGAAGTCGCTGAACCACTGCGCCGCGATGTCGCCCATGTCGTAGGCGGCGACCTCGTCTTTCCAGACCCGCACGCGCACCGGCTTCTCGACCCGGTCGAAAGCCAGGTGCAGCGCCAGCATGCCCGGCGCGCGCAGCACCGCCTCGGTGTGCCGCATCTGGGGACGGATCAGCGCCATGCGCGGAAGCTGCCGCTGCGTGACGAATTCTCCGTTGGCATCGACCACCATCCAGGCGCGGTCGAACTCGAGCCCCGTCTCGGTCAGCAGCGCTTCGGGGAGCTCGACCCCCGCGCACGATTTGACGGGGTAGACGAACAGGCGCGAGATGGTGGCTTGAAGGTCGAAATCGGTCTGCGGCACGTGGGGTTCCTGATTGAAATTCGCGGCGATTGTCCCGCATCGGGCCGTGCCCGGCCGGCCGCGGGCTTGTTCTTACAATGGCCGAATGGCCCTTCCCCCTGAAGTTTGCATACGCGGCGCCGGCATCGTCGGCCGGACGCTGGCCCTGCTGCTCGCGCGCGAACGCGTGCGGGTCGCGCTGGTGGTGCCGCCCGCGGCGGCGGGCCAGGCGGACATCCGCGCCTATGCGCTCAACGCGGCTTCGAAGACGCTGCTCGAATCGCTGCGCGCCTGGCCCGATGCCGCCCATGCCACACCGGTGCGCGAGATGCGCGTCAACGGCGACGAGGGCGGCCGCGTGCAGTTCAGCGCGGCGCAGCAGAAGGTCGAGGCGCTGGCCTGGATCGTCGACGTGCCCGCGCTCGAGCAGCAGCTCGCCGATGCGGTGCGCTTCCAGCCGCTGGTCGAGGTGGTGGCCGAACCCGTTGCCGCGCCGCTCACGGTGGTGTGCGAAGGCAAGGCCAGCGCCACGCGCGAAGCGCTGGGCGTGAGCTACGAGGTCACGCGCTATCCGCAGCATGCGATCGCTGCACGGCTCGAGGCCGCCCAGCCGCATGACGGCACGGCGCGTCAGTGGTTCGACGACAAGGGCGAAGTGCTGGCGCTGCTGCCCATGGGCGGTGCGCATGGGCGCTCGCTCGCGCTGGTGTGGTCGGTCGACCAGTTCCGCGCGCCCGGCCTGCTCGCGCTCGGCCGCGACGAATTCAATACCGCCGTGACCGAAGCCAGCCACGGCACTCTGGGCGCACTGCAGCTCACGAGCGAACGCAGCGCCTGGCCGCTCGCGCGCGCGATGGCCGACCGCTGGATCGGCACCATGCCCAAGGCGCAAGGCGCGCCGCAGTCGTGGGCGCTGGCCGGCGATGCCGCGCACACCGTGCATCCGCTCGCGGGCCAGGGCCTGAACCTCGGCCTGGCCGATGCCGCCATGCTGGCCGACCTGATCACGCACCGCGACTACTGGCGCAGCGTTGGCGACCTGCGCCTGCTGCGCCGCTACGAGCGCGCCCGCCGCGCCGGCGTGCTGCAGATGAGCCTTGCCACCGACGGCCTGCAGCAGCTGTTCTCGCACAGCGCCGACCCACTGCCCGCGCTGCGCAACTGGGGCATGCGCGGCTTCGACCGCACGCGCCTGCTCAAGCAATGGATCGCCAGCCAGGCGATGGGCTTGAAGGCATGAATCCATCCAAGGGAGTCCCCATGAAAACCACATTCGCACGCCACCTTCTTCTCGCCGCCTGCATGCTCGCATCGGCCGCCACGGCCCTGGCCGGCGAAGCCGAGATCCGCAAGAACCTGCCCGCGCGGATCCCGCAGTTCCCGCCGATCGACGAGATCGTCAAGTCGCCCATGCCGGGCCTCTACGAAGTGCGCGTGAACGGCTTCCAGATCTACTACACCGACGAGATGGGCAACTACCTGCTGCAGGGCAACCTGATCGACGTGAACGCGCGCAAGAACCTGACCGAGGAACGCGTGGAGAAGCTCAGCCAGGTGTCGTTCGACAAGCTGCCCGTGAAGGACGCGATCAAGATCGTGCGCGGCAACGGCAAACGCAAGCTCGCGGTGTTCGAAGACCCGAACTGCGGCTATTGCAAGCGTTTCGAGAAGGACATGAAGTCGGTCGACAACATCACGATGTACCTGTTCCTCTACCCGGTGCTCGGTGCCGACTCGGCGACCAAGTCGCGCGACATCTGGTGCAGCAAGGACAAGGGCAAGGCCTGGAGCGACTGGATGGAGGCCAACGTCAAGCCCACCACCGCGGCCGCCGGCTGCGACGTGGCCGCGCTGCAGCGCAACGTGGAGTTCGGCCGCAGGTACAACATCACCGGCACGCCCACGCTGATCTTTGCCGACGGCACGCGCACGCCGGGCGCCATTCCCGCCGAGCAGGTCGAGAAGCAACTCGCGGCGTCCACCAACTGATGGCCGCCAAGACTCCATCCCGGCGCGCCGGCAAGGCGGCGCCGGAAGCGGCGGTGCACTACCGCATCGAATGCGCCGACCTGCATGCGCATCTCTACGCCGTCACGCTGACCATCGCCGCGCCCTCTGCGCAGCAGCGCGTGTCGCTGCCGGTGTGGATTCCGGGCAGCTACCTGGTGCGCGAATTCGCCAAGAACCTGCAGGGCCTGCGCGCCACGCAGGGGCGCCGCAAGCCCGTGCTCGTGCAGCTCGACAAATGCAGCTGGCAGGTCGACTGCGCGCCCGGCCAGCCGCTGGTGCTGCACTACCAGGTGTGCGCCTACGACAACTCGGTGCGCACCGCCTGGCTCGATGCCGCGCGCGGCTTCTTCAACGGCACCAGCCTGTGCCTGCGTGTCGAGGGCCACACCGAGGCGCCGCATGCGCTCGAGGTCGTCGCACCCGCACTGCCCACGCCCGACGCCGCACGCTGGTCGTGCGCCACGGCGCTGCGGCCCGCGAAGATCGACAAGCAGGGCTTCGGGTGCTACCTGGCCGCCGACTACGACGAGCTCGCCGACAGCCCGGTCGAGATGGGCGCCTTCTGGAGCGCCGAGTTCGAAGCCTGCGGCGTGCCGCACCGCTTCGTGGTCGCGGGCGCCGCGGCGTCTTTCGACGGCGAGCGTCTGATCGCCGACACCCAGGCCATCTGCGAGGCCGAGCTGCGCTTCTGGCACGGCCAGAAGGCCGGGCGCCGCGGCGGGCCGGCGCTGCCGATCGACCGCTACGTCTTCATGCTCAACGCCGTCGACGACGGCTACGGCGGCCTCGAGCACCGGCATTCCACGGCGCTCATCTGCAACCGGCGCGACCTGCCGCAGCGCGGCGCGAAGAAGCAGCCCGAGGGCTACACCACGCTGATGGGCCTCATCAGCCACGAGTACTTCCATACCTGGAACGTCAAGCGCATGCGCCCGGCCGAGTTCGCGCGCTACGACTATGGCCGCGAGAACTACACGCAACTGCTGTGGTTCTTCGAAGGCTTCACGAGCTACTACGACGACCTGTTGCTGCGCCGCGCCGGGCGCATCGACAACGCCGGCTACCTGCGCCTGCTCAACAAGACCATCAACCAGGTGCTGCAGACCCCGGGCCGCCTCGTGCAGCCGGTGGCCGACGCGAGCTTCGACGCCTGGGTCAAGTACTACCGGCAGGACGAGCAGACGCCCAACAGCACCGTCAGCTACTACACCAAGGGCGCGCTGGTCGCGCTGTGCTTCGACCTCACGCTGCGCCGCGAAGGCAAGGGCACGCTCGACGACGTGATGCGCCACCTCTGGGCGCACAGCGGCGGCGGGCCGATCGACGAAGCCGGCATTGCCGCCGCGCTCGAGGCCGTGGGCGGCCGCCCGTATGCCGCGGAGCTGGCGCAATGGGTGCATTCGACCGACGAACTGCCGCTGGCCGACCTGCTGCGTGCGCATGGCGTGGCCGCGCTCGAAGATCCCTCGCAGCAGGCGCAGGCGCTGGGCCTTCGCGTGGCCGAGGGCAACGGCAGCGTGCAGGTCAAGGTGGTGCTGCGCGGCGGTGCGGCCGAGAAGGCCGGCTTCTCGGCCAACGACGAATGGATCGGCATCGAGCTGCCCGCCGCCGGCCGCAAGGGGCAACTGCGTGCCGGCCAGGCCTGGCGCATCGCCAAGCTCGACGATCTGGCGCTCTACCTCGGCGACGCCGCGCGCTGCACCGCCATCGTGGCGCGCGACCGCAGGCTGCTCAGGCTGCCGCTCGTGCTGCCGGTCGGTGCCACCACATGGCGGCTGTTTGCGCACGATACGGCCAAGGTGTCGGCTTGGCTCGCGCCGGCCGAAGGCGGCTGAGCCGCGCCCTTCAGCGCAGGCTGTGCGCCTGTTCTTCGGTGGCCGGCGGCTGGCGCATGAACTGCACCGGCTGCGCATCGCCCGCATCGCCGACCAGCACGCAGGGCTTGCCGGTGCGGCGGCAGTGGTCCTGCACGCGCCAGTAGGCGCCGTGGCTCACGCAGCCGGCCTGGCAGATCACGAGGTCGGCCGCGCGCAGCCCCGCTTCGAGCGCCTGCGCATCGGCATCGTCGCCGCCATGGTGCAGGTAGCGTCCGCCGGCGATCTCGACCAGCTGGCGCGCGAGCGAAGGCGCTTCGGCCTCGTCGGTGCGGCCGACGCACAGCACGGCCTTCTCGCGCAGGTCCGCATGCGGCGGCGGCACCGGCGCGCGCCGGCGCACCGGTGCGGGTGCCAGCAGGCCATGCAGCCGCTTCGGCAATGTGCCGCCCGCGGCCGCCCGCGCCGCAAGTTCTTCACGCACGAGCGCAATGGCCGAGTCGCGTGTCACCAGCGCGCCGCGCAATCGCATCACCTGTGCCTCGAGCCGCTCGATCCGGGCGGCCTGCGCCGCCAGCAGGCGCGAGCATCGCTCCTGCGCACGGGCGTAGGCCCGCAGCAGCACGGCATGTTCTTGCTCTTGCACGGGAGATTCCATGGCGGGCATTCTAGATGAGAATAATTCTCAAATGAAAGGCCTTCGCGCACACGGCCGCACAGCCATGCTGGGTATAGTGAAGCGCGTTTTTCTTCGCCCCCATTCCCCTTTTCCCCCTCTTCCCCGGAGACACCATGAGCTACGAAAACATCGACGTGCGGACCGAAGCAGGCAAGGTCGGCATCGTCACCCTGAACCGCCCGAAAGCGCTCAATGCACTCAACGACGCGCTGATGACCGAACTGGGCCAGGCGCTCAAGGCCTTCGATGCCGACGACGCCATCGGCTGCATCATCGTGACCGGGAGCGAGCGCGCATTCGCCGCCGGGGCCGACATCGCGGCCATGGCCAAGTACAGCTTCATCGACACCTACAAGGGCGACTACATCACGCGCAACTGGGAAACCATCCGCTCGATCCGCAAGCCGGTGATCGCCGCGGTGAGCGGCTTCGCGCTGGGCGGCGGCTGCGAACTCGCAATGATGTGCGACTTCATCATCGCGGCCGACAACGCCAAGTTCGGCCAGCCCGAGATCAAGATCGGCGTGATCCCCGGCGCCGGCGGCACGCAGCGCCTGCCGCGCGCGGTCGGCAAGAGCAAGGCCATGGACATGGCGCTCACCGCCCGCATGATGGACGCGGCCGAAGCCGAGCGCGCCGGGCTCGTGAGCCGCGTGGTGCCTTACGAAAAGCTTGCTGACGAAGCGCTCGGCGCCGCGCTGGTGATCTGCGGCTACTCGCAGATCGCAGTGATGGCGGCCAAGGAGTCCGTCAACCGCGCCTTCGAGAGCGGCCTTTCCGACGGCGTGATGTTTGAGCGCCGGCTGTTCCACGCGCTGTTCGCCACGCAGGACCAGAAGGAAGGCATGGACGCCTTCCTGACCAAGCGCCAGCCCGACTTCAAGAACGCCTGAGCGCAGCGCGCAGCGCCGCGAGCGCGGGCGGCGGCGGCGTGCCGACGAAGCTGGTGCCGCCCTGCGGCGCCGCCCAGCGCACCTGATCGCCCGCGATCTCAAGCACCGCGAGCAACTGCGCGCCCGCGTGCAACTCGATGCGCACCTCGACCGGCGCAGCCAGCGCAGCATCCGGCACGACGGCCGAGCGCGCGACGGCGTTCACGAGTGCCGCCAGGTCTTCGGTGTCACCGCGTGCCTCGCGCACGGCCTGGCCGCTGGCCACCCAGTTCAGCGAGGTCCAGCGGTCGAGCGCTGCGAACAAGGGCGCACGCGTCACCACCGAAGCCTGCGCCTTGGCGGCTGCGCGTGCCGGCGCGGCCAAGGGCGCCGCAGGTGCGGATTCCGGCGCGGCCTCTGCAACAGGTGGCGGAGCGGGTGCCGCCGGCGCGACCGCGGCGGCGGGCGCCGGCGCGGATTGCGGCGATGGCGGCGCGCTGCGCTGCACCTCGACCGCGGCGCGGTCCGCCATGGCCCCGGAAGGCGCCGGTTGGCGTGCCGCCTCGGTCCGGCGCTGCGCGGCATCTTCTTCGCGCTGGCTGCGGGCAACGTTCGGTGCAGGTGCGGGCACCGCGGCCGGGGCCGGGGCCGGGGCCGGGGCCGGGGCCGGGGCCGGCACTTGCGCGACCGGCGCCTCCCCGTCCAGCCTCGCATCGGGCACCGGCTCGTGCTGCCAGAGCACCGTGACGAATGTCGCCACGAGCACCGTGGCAAAGGCCGCATTCCACGGCATGCGGTTTTTCGCGCCGTCGCCGATCAAGCGGCGCCACCAGGGCATGGCAGCGGCCGAAGCCTCCGACGGCGCAGGCACGGGCGCAAGGTTGTGTGCCATCTTCCGGATCGCGTCGCGGGTCCGCGGGTCGGGCAGCGCGTCTCGATCGGGCGCATGGTCGAGCGCGCGGCGCAACGCGGGATCGCGCAGTGCGTTGTCGTCGTCGTCCGCGTCGTTCGTCGTCATGCGCGCTGCTCCAGCACCGACAGGTAGCGCGCCATGCACGTGCGCAGCTTCTGCAGGCCGTAGCGCAGCCGGCTGCGCACGGTCTCGAAGCCGATCTGCAGGCTCGCCGCGAGCGCTTCGACGGTCATGCCGTCCTCGTGGTGCAGCAGGAAGGCGGCGCGCTGTTCGGCCGGCAGTTCGTCGAGGCAAGCCAGCAGGCGCCGGCCCGCGGCGCGCCAGAACGCGAGCTCCTCGGCCGAGGGATGCGCGCCGGCGTGGCCCGCTGCCGCCCGCACGCCGCGGTCGAGCGTCGGCACCGTGCCATGGTCGTCGCCGCCGTGGCCGCCATCCACGTCGTCGAGCGCCACCTCGCGCCCGCTCACGCGCAGCCGGTCCATGGCCAGGTTGTGGGCGATCGTGAAGGCCCAGGTGCGCCAGGCCGCGCCCTGCGGCGAGAAGCTCTCGCGCGCGGCAATGATCCGTACCCAGGTGTCCTGGAACACCTCGTCCGCCTGCGAGGCCAGCCGCGCACCGAGCAGCCGCTTGACGAAGCGGAACAGCCCGGCCTCGTGGCGCGCATAGAGCAGGTCGAAAGCCGCGCCATCGCCGCGCGCATAGGCCAGCATCAACTGGTCGTCGGGCATGGCGTTGCGCTCGTTGGCGGCTTTGGCGGAAGGGGCGCGGGGCAGCGCGGACATGGGCGGATTGTCACCCGGGCTTGTACGGGCCACGCGGGGCAACGGGGTTGCGCCGTGCGAAAAAGACACCGGGGTGCGCGGCGGGGCTTGATCTGGGGGCTGCAGCCTGCGCTATAATCTTGGGCTCGGTGCAGCACTGTGCCGAACGGCTCTTTAGCTCAGTCGGTTAGAGCGATGGAATCATAATCCACAGGTCCGCGGTTCGAGTCCGTGAAGAGCCACCAACACCCAAAAGCCCTAAGTAGATCAACTACTTAGGGCTTTTTTCTTGCCCGCCGCCGGCGGCATTTTTCCCCTGCCGCGCCGCCTGCCCGTTCCGCAGGCAATGTGGTGCGAACCCGCGCCAATGCTGGCATCGGCCACCCTGGTCCTCAGACAACCCACAGAGTTGTGCACAGAAAACCGGAACAACTCTTCGCCGGCGGTGCTCAACGGCCGCGTGCCTGGGTCTCGGCAAGATCGAGGAAGGCGGCGATCGGCCGCGAGAACTGGCGCGCCCGCAGACAGATGACGTAGCTCTGCGTGTAGCTCGGAAAGTCGGAAATTCGCAGCATGTGCAGGTCGGGATGCTCGCGCGCTTCCGCCTCAGAGACGATGCCGATGCCCAGTCCTTCGCGCACCGCCTCCCGGACCGCCTCGCGCGGAACGTCCATGACCACCGCCGGGCGCACGCCATGCTCGGCCATGGTCGCCTCGATGGCATCGCGCGTCATCGAGCCGAGCTCGCGCATGATCATGGGCTGGCCGTCGAGTTGGCGCAGCTTGACCGAATCGAGCTGCGCCCACGGATGCGACCGGTTGACGAACACCAGGACCTCGTGCGAGCCGAGCCGCACCGCGTACAGCCGCGGATCGTCGCCGGGGTTGCCGGTGATCGCAACGTCGGTGACGGCATCGAGGATCTTGCGCATCACGCCCTGCGAGTTGTCGCTGTCCAGCCGCACCTGGACCAGTGGAAAGGCCTGCCGGAATTGGGCCACCAGCTTCATCACGAAACCCGGCCCCACGGTACCCACGCGCAGCTGCCCGGCCACTTCGCC
>CAMLCW010000084.1 GCA_946478645.1 uncultured Variovorax sp. | reverse complement strand
CGAACTCCTCGCGCGAACGGTAGGCATGCAGCAGGCCGCGCTGCTCGATGAGCTGCGGCACGCCGGCCTCGGCGGCCAGCTGCGCATGCAGTGCCGGCGCATCGGCCAGCAAGGTGCGCAGCGCATCGGCGGTGCGCTGCACGCGCGCTTCGGTCCAGCCCGAGGCCAGGTAGCGCAGCAGCCACGGCAAGGCGCGCGGCAGATGGCGCCAACGCACGGCCAGCGGCCCGAGCGGGTCCGCGAGCCAGCCCGGCACCTTGCGCCAGGCACCGGGCAGCGCGGGCGGCACCACCGAGTGCGACGAGAGCCAGCCCGCGTTGCCGTAGCTCGTCGCATGGGGCCCGCCGGGCTCGCCGGGCTCGACCACCGTCACGCGCAGCCCCGCACGCAGGGCTTCGATCGCCGTGGCGCTGCCGACCGCACCCGCACCGATCACGACCGCATGGCGCACGGCGGCCGGCGCGGAAAAACTTGTTGCAACTGTCATGGCGCTGATCGTAGAGGGTGCAGTCCCATAATCTGCCGACATGCCAGTTCCGTCATCCGCAAGCTCCTTCCCGGCCGCGCCCTCCTCCGGCGCCATCACCGATGTCGCCGGCATCGAAGTCGGCCATTTCTCGGACACCCGCCGCCCCACCGGCTGCACCGTGGTCCTCGCGCGCGAAGGCGCGGTGGCCGGTGTCGACGTGCGCGGGGCCGCGCCCGGCACGCGCGAGACCGACCTGCTTTCGCCCGGCAACCTGGTGCAGCAGGTGCACGCCGTGATGCTCGCGGGCGGCAGCGCCTGGGGCCTGGCCGCGGCCGACGGCGCGATGCGCTGGCTCGAGGAACACGGCGCCGGGCTGGACGTACGCTTCGGTACGCTGCCCATCGTGCCCGCCGCGGTGCTGTTCGACCTGCCGCTCGGCGATGCGCGCATCCGCCCCGATGCCGATGCGGGCTACGCCGCATGCGAGGCGGCGAGCCGTGCGGCACCGGCCGAAGGCAACGTGGGCGCGGGCAGCGGCGCGCTGGTGGGCAAGCTGTTCGGCCTGCAGAGTGCGATGAAGGGCGGCATCGGCACGGCCTCGGTCACGGTCGGCGGCGTGACGGTGGGCGCACTGATCGCGGTGAACGCGCTCGGCGACGTCATCGACCCCGACACCGCCCTGCCCGTGGCCGGCGCGCGCACCGAAGACGGCCGCGCGCTGCGCGACACGCGCCGCGCCCTGCTGCGCGGCGAACTGCCGCGGCCGCTGCTCGCGGGCACCAACACCACGATCGGCGTGGTCGCGACCGACGCGGTGCTCACGAAGGTGCAGGCCAACCGACTGGCGAGCGTCGCGCACGACGGCCTCGCGCGCGCCATCAACCCCGTGCACACCATGAGCGACGGCGACACGCTGTTCGCGCTCGCCACCGGCCGCGTGCCGATCGACGGGCCCGCCGCCGGCGCCCGCCCCGGCATGACGGTGCTCGGCACCCTGGCCGCCGAGGTCGTGGCGCGCGCCACCCTGCGCGCTGTATTGGCCGCCCGCGCGGTCACGGTCGGCGCGCTGCACATCCCTTCTGCGGCCGACCTTGCGGCCGCAACCAAAGACTGATCCCACCATGGCCATGCCCAAGACTCTGAAGCTGATCCTGCTGTCGATCCGCGACCTGATCGCCTCCGCCGGTCCCGTCGTCTTCCTGGTGATCGGCGTGCTGATCGCCGCCTACTGGTGGCTTGACCCGCAGCCGCCGCGCCACGTGACGCTGGCCACGGGGCCGAGCGGCAGCGCCTACTCGCAGTTCGGCAAGCGCTACGCAGAGGCACTCAAGGCGAGCGGTATCGACGTCGAGCTCAAGGCCACCTCGGGCTCGTCGGAGAACCTCGATCTGCTGCGCAACGGTGGCGCCGACGTGGGCTTCGTGCGTGGCGGCAGCGCCGATCCGGTGGCCGACGAGGAAGCCGGGCTCACTTCCCTCGGCAGCCTGTTCTTCGAGCCGATCTGGCTCTTCTACCGCGCCGATTCTGCGCTGAAGGTCGACCGCAAGACCGGCACGCTGACCTCGCTCTCGCAACTGCGCGGCCTGCGCGTGAACGTCGACATGCCGGGCAGCGGCCTGCCCGAGATCATGGAGCGGCTGTTCAAGGCCAACCACCTCGAGGCCGATGCGCTGCAGCTGTCGAACCTCGAACAGGCGGCCGCCACCGAGGCGCTGCAGGCGGGGCTGCTCGATGTGATCGTGCTCGCCTCGGCGCCCGAATCGCCACAGGTGCAGCGGCTGCTGCGCGCAGGCGACATCAAGCTGATGGACTTCGGCCAGGCCGATGCGTACTCGCGGCGCTTTCCGTTCCTCTCGGCCGTCACGCTGCCGCGCGGCGTGGTCGATCTCGCACGCGACCTGCCCCCTTCGGACGTGACACTGCTGGCCGCCACCACCTCACTGCTCTCGCGCGAGGAAACCCATTCCGCCCTGCGGCAACTCTTCGCCGAGGCCGCGCAGGGCGTGCACAGCGATGCCGGCTGGTTCAATCGCGCGCGCGACTTTCCGAACACCCGCACCAGCGAACTGCCCGTGAGCCCCGAGGGCGACCGTGCCATCAACGGCACGCCGCCGTTCTGGCAACGCTACCTGCCGTTCTGGGCCAGCAACCTGATCGAGCGCATGTGGCTCGTGCTCGGCGGCCTGCTGGTGCTGATGCTGCCGCTGAGCCGCGTGGTGCCGCCGCTCTACCAGTTCCGCGTGCGCCGCCGCGTGTTCCGCTGGTATGCGCGGCTGCGCGACATCGAGGCCAAGGTCGATGCGCACCAGGGCGGGCGCGATGAATTGCTCGAAGAACTCGAGGAGCTCGACCGCGTCGTCAACAAGGTGGCTGTGCCGCTCTCGTACGCCGACGAGCTCTATGCGCTGCGCAACAACATCCACACGGTGCAGAAGCGCGTGCAGCTGCGCTGGCCCCAGCCTGGCGATTTCGCGCCGCGCGCGGCCCCAGGCGCAGCCGCAGAGCCCCAAGAAAGCGCTTGACTTCGAGCGCGCTCGAACTTCGAGAATTGCCGCCATGGAAGACAGCCTGACCATCGCGGACGTCGCACAGCGCACCGGCCTCACGGCCCACACGCTGCGCTATTACGAACGCATCGGACTGATCGCCGCGGTGCATCGCGCACCCGGCGGCCAGCGCCGCTATGCGAGCGCCGACCTCGACTGGCTGGCCTTCCTGTTGCGCCTGCGCGAGACCGGCATGCCCATCCAGGCCATGCAGGCCTTCGCCAGGCTTCGAAGCCAGGGGGACGCCAGTGTCGGGGCGCGGCGCGAGATGCTCGAACAGCATCTGGCAGACGTTCAGGCCAAGGTCGCGGCGCTGCAGCAATCCATGCAGGCGCTGTCGCTCAAGATCGCGCACTACCGCGCCATCGACCCGAAGCGTCCCTCGTCACCGGGCCCTGGGCCCGAAGGAAAGACGAGCGATGACGGACAACACCCACGCAAGCCACGACAACCCCAACCTGCGCTACGAGCGCGGGCTGGCGAAGCTCCACGAAATCGACGGTGAGGGCGGCGTCAAGGTCGTCGAAAGCCTGGCCGACATCGCGCCCGATTTCGCGCGCCTCTTGATCGAGTTTCCTTTCGGCGACATCTACTCGCGCCCCGGCCTCGACCTGCGCTCGCGCGAGATCGCCGTGGTGGCCGCGCTCACGGCCATGGGCAATGCCGCGCCGCAACTGCGGGTGCACATCCAGGGTGCGCTCAACGTCGGCGTCACGCGCAGCGAGGTGGTCGAAGTCATCATGCAGATGGCGGTGTACGCGGGCTTTCCAGCCGCACTGAACGGGCTCGCGGCTGCGCGCGAGGTGTTTGCAGCGGACGATGAAAAAAGCGCGCAGCCCCTTGCGGAACCGCGCGCCCTTGTTGCCGCACCCTGAGGCGGGGACAGCGACTCGAAGCCGGCGAACCTACTTCAACGCCTTGTAGCGCATGCGCTTCGGCTTGGCACCCTCTTCGCCCAGGCGCTTCTTCTTGTCGGCTTCGTACTCCTGGTAGTTGCCGTCGAAGAAGGTCCATTGGCTGTCGCCTTCGGCCGCGAGGATGTGCGTGGCGATTCGGTCGAGGAACCAGCGGTCGTGGCTGATGACCATGACCGTGCCCGCGAATTCGAGCAGCGCGTCTTCGAGCGCGCGCAGCGTTTCCACGTCGAGGTCGTTCGAGGGCTCGTCGAGCAGCAGCACGTTGCCGCCCGCGATCAGCGTCTTGGCGAGGTGCAGGCGGCCGCGTTCACCGCCCGACAGCGTGCCGACCTTCTTCTGCTGGTCGGCGCCGTTGAAGTTGAAGCGGCCCGCATACGCACGGCTCGCCATCTGGAACTTGCCGACGTTGATGATGTCGAGGCCGTTCGAGATGTCTTCCCACACGGTCTTGTCGGACGCCAACTCGTCGCGGTGCTGGTCGACGAAGGCCATCTTCACGGTCTGACCGATGATGACCTCGCCCGAATCCGGCTTCTCCTTGCCCGCAAGCATCTTGAACAGCGTCGACTTGCCGGCGCCGTTCGGGCCGATGATGCCGACGATCGCGCCCGGCGGCACGGTGAACGACAGGTTGTCGATCAGCAGGCGGTCGCCGAACGCTTTCGAGACGTTCTTGAACTCGATGACTTCGTTACCGAGGCGTTCCGCGACGGGGATGAAGATCTCCTGCGTCTCGTTGCGCTTCTGGTATTCGTATTCGGACAGTTCGTTGAAGCGGGCGAGACGCGCCTTCGACTTGGCCTGGCGTGCCTTCGGATTCTGGCGCGCCCATTCCAGTTCTTTCGCCAGCGCTTTCTGGCGCGCGGATTCCGTCGCTTCTTCCTGCTTCAGGCGGGCTTCCTTCTGCTCCAGCCAGGACGAGTAATTGCCCTTCCAGGGGATGCCGTGGCCGCGGTCCAGTTCCAGGATCCATTCGGCGGCGTTGTCGAGGAAGTAGCGGTCGTGGGTGATGCCGACGACGGTGCCCGGGAAGCGCAGCAGGAACTGCTCCAGCCACTCGACGGATTCGGCGTCCAGGTGGTTGGTCGGTTCGTCGAGCAGCAGCATGTCGGGCTTGGACAGCAGCAGGCGGCACAGTGCGACGCGGCGCTTTTCACCGCCCGACAGCAGGCCGATCTTGGCGTCCCACGGCGGCAGGCGCAACGCGTCGGCGGCAATTTCCAGTTGGTGTTCCGAGTCGGTACCGGCGGTGGCGATGATGGCTTCGAGCTCGGCCTGCTCGGCCGCCAGCGCATCGAAATCGGCGTCTTCGGCACCATAGGCGATGTACACCTCTTCGAGGCGCGCCTTGGCCGCGAACACCGCGCCCATGGATTCTTCGACCGATTCGCGCACCGTGTGCTCGGGGTTCAGCTTGGGTTCCTGCTCCAGATAACCGATGGTCATCCCGGGCATGGGCAGCGCTTCGCCCTCGAATTCCTTGTCCACACCCGCCATGATCTTGAGCAGCGTGGACTTGCCGGAGCCGTTCAGGCCGAGCACGCCGATCTTGGCGCCGGGGAAAAAGGAAAGCGAAATGTCTTTCAAGAGCTGCCGCTTGGGCGGCACGGTCTTGCTGACACGGTTCATCGAATAGACGTATTGAGCCATGGTGTGTGTGGGTGAAATCGGTTGGAGCTTGGGGCAAATTATGCCGGGCACCTGCTGAAGGCTTCTCGGCCCGGCGTGCGACACCTGATTTGGCACGCAATTGAAAAAGCCTGGGGGCAACCGGGTGGCACTTTGCATTTTCGCAAAGGCATTCGTGAAAAAAACCCTGCTCCCGGCTTTCTGCCGACCGCTGCCCCCGGAAGGCGTTGGTAGGCTCAGGCCACCGAAATCGCTGCGCACGCCAAGTGCGGCCGACGAGGCGCCGATTGTCTCGACGCGCCGCTCGCTCATCAGGGAAATCAATGTCCAAAAACACCTGGCTGCGCAGGTCGCGGCCATTGTCGCGCATGCCTCGAAGAGCGCCAACTCGGTCCGTGCCGGGCATTCTTCTCTGCGCCGGCCTCTTCGTGCTGACAGGCTGTGGCGGTGGCGCCAACCGCCTGGCCGCCGGCAATCCTGCGGCGCCCGACGTCCGACCCGCCGCCCGACCCGCCGCCCATACACCGACGGCCCGCCCCCCGGCAACACCACGGGCCAGGGCGCCGTCACGCTGTACCGTGGACATCTACGCCGACAGCATCGTGTCCGCCAACGGAACTCCGGAGCGGCCGATCGCCGCGCTCCAAGAACAGTACCCCGCCCTGACTTTCATCGATCACTCTGCGCCTGACGTCCTGCTGACCGACCTCGCCCTCCGCCTGGACGACCTCACGCGCAGCGGACGCTGGGTCGTGATCGAAAGCGGTGTCATCGACGCATGGCGCAATGTGAAGCCATCCCGCTACGTCCAGGCGCTGCAAGACATCATCGAACGCCTTCGCGCCGAAGGCCGCGAGCCGATCCTCACCGGTTTCTCTCGCCAGGTCGAAACGCCCGCGCTGCACATCCGCAAGGCCCAATTGATGCGGCGCGACCACTACAACGAGCTCACCCGCCTCGTGGCTGTCGACAAGAAGGTCACCTTCGTCGACTGGAACGCGGTGCGCTTCGAAGGCCCTGACGACTTGCAAGACGGTATTCATCCGACCCGGGCCTACAGCGATCGGCTGTTCCAACGCCTGCTTTCGACGCTCAAACGCGTGACCGGCTGCAGGTAATCGGCGCCCTCACCCCCGACTCATGCGACAATAGCGGCGTTGCCGGGTCCAGTTGCCCGCAACGCCGGCTCTCTGCCGGGGACGAAGAAAGCCCATCAGCCTGGGCACTCCCAGGCGCCAACCCTCTCGCGAGGGTGGACTTTCCGGCTCCCACCCCCTGACCTTCATCTGCCTTGACTGGCTCGGCGTCACCAGGACGCCAAGCGGGCCGATACCACTGCGCCGTGTATGGCGCTTATTGTTTCCAATGAATTTTGACGAACTGAAGCTGGCCCCTGCCATCTTGAAGGCTGTGCACGAGCACGGTTACGACACCCCTACGCCGATCCAGGCCCAGGCCATCCCCGCCGTCCTCGAAGGCCACGACCTGCTCGGCGGCGCCCAGACCGGCACCGGCAAGACCGCCGCCTTCACGCTGCCGATGCTGCACAAGCTCAGCACCGGCACGCGCGCCACCAACAAGTTCGGCGGCACCGGCGTGCGCGCCCTCGTGCTCACGCCGACGCGCGAACTCGCCGCGCAGGTCGAGGAATCGGTGCGCACCTACGGCAAGTACCTCGAACTCGATTCGACCGTGATCTTCGGCGGCGTTGGCATGAACCCGCAGATCAGCAAGCTCAAGAAGGGCGTCGACATTCTCGTGGCCACGCCCGGCCGCCTGCTCGATCTGCAGCAGCAGGGCATGCTCGACCTGGGCCAGGTCGAGATGCTGATCCTCGACGAAGCCGACCGCATGCTCGACATGGGCTTCATCCACGACGTGAAGAAGATCCTCGCGCTGGTGCCCAAGCAAAAGCAGAGCCTGCTGTTCTCGGCCACCTTCAGCGACGAGATCCGCGACCTCGCGGCCACGCTGCTCAAGAACCCGCAGAGCATCCAGGTCACGCCGCGCAACACCACCGTGCAGCGCATCACGCAGGTGATCCATCCGGTGGGCCGCGGCAAGAAGAAGGCGCTGCTCGCGCACATCATCAACGAGAACAAGTGGAGCCAGGTGCTCGTGTTCACGCGCACCAAGTTCGGTGCCAACAGCGTGGCCGAATTCCTCACCAAGAACGGCATCCAGGCGATGGCGCTGCACGGCAACAAGAGCCAGAGCGCGCGCACGCAGGCCCTGGCCGGCTTCAAGAGCGGCGAGATCCGCGCGCTGGTGGCCACCGACATCGCGGCCCGCGGCATCGACATCGACGAACTGCCGCACGTCGTCAACTACGAGATCCCGAACGTCAGCGAAGACTACGTCCACCGCATCGGCCGCACCGGCCGTGCCGGTTCGAGCGGCGAGGCCGTGAGCTTCGTGTGCATGGACGAAGAAGGCTTCATGCAGGAGATCGAGCGCTTCACGAAGCAGACGATCCCGGTGCAGTTCATCGAGGGCTTCGGCCCCGAGGAAGGCGAGCGCGCCGAACCGATCGCCATGGGCCGCCAGACCATCTGGGGCGGCGCGGGCCGTCCACCGAGCCGCGACGTGATGCAGGCGGCCGCCAAGGCCGCGCGCACCGAGATGCTGCAGCGCATCCGCGAGAACAAGGCCGGCCAGGGTGGCGGCGGCAACGCCGGTGGAGGCAATGGTGGCGGACAGCGCCGTGGCGGTGGTGGCGGCGGCGGCCAAGGCCGCAATGCCAACGCAGGCGGCCAAGGCCAGGGTCCGCGCGGCCAGGGCGCCCGCCCGCCGCAGGGCCGTGGCCCCCAGGGGCCGGCGCGCAGCGCGCCGCATCAGCACGCACCGCACCAGCACCTGCCGCATGAAGAGCGCCAACCGCGCCACCACGGCAACAGCCACAGCCCCACGCAGGCCAACCAGGTGGCGCACCTGCGCGCCGAAGCGGTCGCTGGCGCGGCAGGCCAGCCCGATCCGCTGCGCACGAGCGTCGACCACATGGGCGGCGGCCGCGGGCGCGGCGGTCGTTCGGGCGGCGGCGGCTACGGTGGCAACCGTTCGGGCGGTGGTGGCCGCTCGGGTGGCGGCGGCTACGGCGGTGGCGGTGGCGGTGGTGGCAACCGCTCGGGCGGCGGCGGCCGTTCGTTCGGGCGCTGAGCCCAGGCGCGGGTGGAACACCCGCCTTGCACCACAACAAAGGGCACCTTTCGGTGCCCTTTTTGCTTGGCTCAGCGATGCTTCAAGACAAGACACAATCCGACGCCATGCCTTCCATTCCGCCCAACTACGCCACCCTCTTCGTCGCCACCTGCAACCTGCTGAATCTCGCCAACCCGCACCGGGTCTTCTACGAGAACCAGGAGCCCTACGACGAACGCGACCACGAGCGCAAGATCGAATGGATCGGCGAGCGTTTCCGCACGCTGAATGCCGACGTGCTCGCGGTGCAGGAAGTCTGGGATGAAGCCGCGCTGAAGGCCGCCATCGCGCGCAGCGGCCTGCGCTACGACTTCGTCTCGGTGCCGGGTGCCGAGAACACGCCGCCGCTGAACGGCGCACAGGGCACGCCGCGCGTGGGAATCGCGACGCGGCTGCACGTCGAGCACGCGCAATCGTTCGTCGACTTTCCGCCCGGCTTCGGCGTCGAAGTGCCCGGGCTGGGTCGGCACACGCGATTCGAGCGCCCGCCGTTCCTCGTCACGGTGCGCATGAAGCACGGGCAGACGGTGCACGTGCTGACGGTGCATCTGAAGTCGAAGCGGCCCAAGTTCCTGCTCGATGCGGCGGGCCAGCCGCTCGAGGACCGCGACGATCGCAAGGTGGGCGTGATGGCATCGCTGCGCTCGCTGCTCATGCGCGGTGCCGAGGCGGCCGCGCTGCGCTGCATCGTGATCGACCTGCTGGCGCACACGCGAGTGCCGCTGGTGGTGATGGGCGACTTCAACGACGACCCGCACAGCGTGACCACCCAGCTGGTGGCCGCCACCGCCGAGGTCGCCTATGACAAGGGCGCGCGCGACGTGGCGCTCTTCAACGCCTACGAGATGCAGGGCGAATCGGCGCTCAAGAAAGACGTTGCCTATTCACACATCCACCAGGGCTTTCCGGCCGTGCTCGACCAGATCTTCGTGAGCGAGGAGTTCGTCGCGGCGAGCCGCAACAGCCTGGGCGACGTGCGCCGGGTCGACTACTTCAACGACCACCTGCACGAAGGCCGCGACCGCTCGCGCTCGGACCACGGCTTCGTGCGCGCGCTGCTGCGGCTGCGCACGGACTGAAGGGCATCCGCGCCCTGATTCAGGCCTTCGACACCCGCACCATCGCGTCCGCGCGCTTGTGCAGGTCGGGCAGCAGCTCGAGGCCCAGGCCCGGCTTGTCGTTGAGGCTGATCATGCCGTTCTCGACCTTCGGCAGTTCGGTGACGAGCTCCTTGTACCAGCCGGTGAAGAAGGCGCGCACGCTCTCCTGGATCAGCGCGTTGGGCGCATGCAGGCTCAGGTGCGTCGATGCGGCCCAGACCACCGGCCCGGTGCAGTCGTGCGGCGCCACCGGCAGCTGCCAGGCATCGGCCATCGCGGCGATCTTGCGCGCCTCGGTCAGGCCGCCGCACCAGCTCAGGTCGAGCATCGCGACGCCGGCCACGCCGGTCTGCAGGTAGTCCTTGAAGCCCCACTTGTAGCTCAGCGTCTCGCTCGCGCAGACGAGCGCCTTGCAGTCCCGCGCGTACTGGATGAGCAGGTCGAGGCTGTCCATGCGAATGGCATCCTCGTGCCAGAAGGTGTCGAACTCCTGCAGCGCCCGCGCGATCTTCTGCGCCATCGGCAGCCGCCAGAGGCTGTGGAACTCGACCATGATGTCCATCTTGCTGCCGACCGCCTTGCGGATCTTGCGGAACGGCTCCAGCGCGGTGTCGAGATCGGCGTTGCTGATGTACTGGCCGTGGCTTTTCTCGGCAGCCGGGTCGAAGGGCCAGATCTTCATGGCCGTGATGCCTTCGGACAGCAGCGATTCGGCCAGCTCGTCGGCATGGTGCAGGAAACCCTGCAAGTCTTCGTAGGGGCCGTTGTTGTTGGCGAGCCCCCAGTTCGAGCTCGTCTGGTTGGTGGCGCTGCGGATGTACTGGTAGCCCGCGCAGGTGTTGTAGATGCGGATGGCGTCGCGGCTCTTGCCGCCGAGCGCCGTGTGCACCGGCATGTTGGCGGCCTTGCCGAAGAGGTCCCACAGCGCGATGTCCACGGCCGAGTTGCCGCGCGTCTCGACGCCCGATCCGCGCCAGCCCAGGTAGCCCGTGATGTCGCGGTTGCGCGCCTCGATCTGGAGCGGATCGGTGCCGAGCAGCTTGTGCGCCGCCCATTCATGCAGGTAGGCCTCGACGGCCTCCGCACCCATGAAGGTCTCGCCGAGGCCGACCAGGCCCTCGTCGGTGTGCAGGCGAACCCAGAGGATGTTGGGGAATTCGCCAAGGCGGATGGTTTCGACTTGCGTGATTTTCATGGGCACGTTCAATGATCTTGCACCGGCAAGCGCAGCAAAGCCTGTTCGGGGACACCGCGGAACCGGCCTCGCCGGGCCGCTGGTGTTGCCCCCTTGAGGGGGAGGCGGCTACACGAAGTGAGCCGCTTCGGGGGTGGGCCTGGACTAGCCTCCGCGCGCCTTCTTCAGGGCATCGGTCACGACGCCCACAGCCTCAGCACCGATCGTCGGCACGTTCTTCTCGTACACCGGCTTGACCTTCTCGAGCATGCGCTTCTGCTCGGCGGCCGAGACCTCGTTCACCGTCATCGTCTTGCGCAGGTTTGCGAGCGACTTCTCGTTGAGCGCGCGATTGGCTTCGCGCTGCACCTTCTGGCCTTCCTTCGCGGCCTCCCGCAGCACCGCCTGCTCCTGCGGGTTGAGCTGGTCCCACAGCTTCTTGCTGTAGAGGATCAGGAACGGCGTGTAGGCGTGCCGCGTGACGCTCAGGTACTTCTGCACTTCGCTGAACTTCGAGGTCTCGATGGTCACGAAGGGGTTTTCCTGGCCGTCGATGGTGCGGGTTTCGAGCGCTGTGAACACCTCGCCGAAGGACATCGGCACAGCGTTGGCCCCAAGCGTCTTGAACGAGTCGAGGAAGATGTTGTTCTGCATCACGCGCAGCTTCACGCCTTCGAAGTCCTCGGCCTTCGCGACCGGCTTCTTGCTGTTGGTGAGGTTGCGGAAGCCGTTCTCCCAGTAGGCCAGGTTCACCAGGCCGGCAGCCTCGAGCTTCTTGTTGAAGTACTCGCCCGCGGGGCCGTCGAGCACCGCGTCGGCCTCCTTCTCGTTGGCAAAAAGGAACGGCAGGTCGAAGGCGCCGAGCTCCTTCACGATGCCCACCAGCGGCGAGCTCGAGGTGCAGACCATCTCCTGCGTGCCCGCGCGCAGCGCCTGCGTGGCCGGCAGGTCACCGCCCGCGGCACCGCCCCAGAAGGCGACGATCTTCATCTTGCCGCCGGTCTTGGCGGCCAGCACTTCCTGCATCTTCTTCACGCCCACGCCGACCGGGTGATCTTCGTTCACGCCGTTGGTGAACTTGATCGTGCGTTCGGCGAATTGGGCGATGGCACCGGTCGATGCGAGCAGGCCGCCGGCCACGAGGGCGGCGGTCATCAGGGTTCTGCGAAACAGCATGCTTGTCTCCTTCGATTGCGAGGGTTGGTTGATTGAACGGACTGACAGAAAAAAGGCTAGCGCCCCATCCACCACTGGAGCGGCACGGTCACGAGTTGCGGGAAGAACACCAGTGCGAACAGCACCACCAGGTGCGCGATGAAGAACGGCATCACGCCCTTGAAGGCATCGTCCATCGAGATGCGCGCCACGCCGCTGACCACGTTGAGCACGGTGCCCACGGGCGGCGTGATCAGGCCGATGGCGTTGTTCATGATGAACAGCACGCCGAAGTACACCGGGTCGATCCCGGCCTTGAGCACCACCGGCATCAGCACCGGCGTGAGGATCAGCACGGTCGGCGTGAAGTCGAGCGCGGTGCCCACGATGACGATCAGCACCATCATCATGAACATCAGCAGGATCTTGTTGTCGAGGAAGGGCTCGAGCATCGAGACCACCTCGGCGGGAATGTTGGCCACCGTGATGAGCCAGGCGCTGACCATCGCAGCCGCGACGAGGAACATCACCACCGCGGTCGTCTTGCCGGCCGCGAGCGTCAGGCGGTAGAGGTCGCGCACCTTGAGCTCGCCGTAGACGAAGAGCCCGACGATCAGCGAATAGACCGAGGCCACCACCGCGGCCTCGGTGGGCGTGAACACGCCGAACTTCATGCCGCCGATGATGATGACCGGCAGCGCGAGCGCCAAGCTGCCCTGCGCGGTGACCTTGAGCCGCTCGCCCCATGGCACGCGCGGCGACGACTTGACGTTCTCCTTCTTGGCAACGATCCACCAGGCCACGCCCACGGCCAGCCCCATCAGGATGCCCGGCACGATGCCCGCGAGGAACAGTTTGGTGATCGACACGTTGCCGGCCACGCCGAACACGATGAGGCCGATCGACGGCGGGATCACCGGCGCGATGATGCCGCCCGCAGCGATCAGGCCGGCCGAGCGGTTCAGCTGGTAGCCGGCGGCCTTCATCATGGGGATCAGCAGCGCGGCGAGCGCGGCGGTATCGGCCACGGCCGAGCCCGACAGCGAGGCCATGATGATCGCCGCCAGCACGGCCACGTAGCCCATGCCGCCGCGATAGTGCCCGACCCACGCCATCGCCAGGTTCACGATGCGCCGGCTCAGTCCGCCCGCGTTCATGAATTCGCCCGCGAGCAGGAAGAACGGCACCGCGAGCAGCGGAAAGTTGTCTGCGCCATCGACGAAGCGCTGCGCGATGATCTGGCTGTCGAAGGCCGGCAGGCCACCGGTATAGGCCAGCCAACCCATCAGCGAGACGCCGCACACGAGCAGCGAGTACGAGATCGGGATGCCCAGCGCCATGGCACCGAGCAGCGAGACGATGAAGATCGTGACGGTCATCGTGCCACCTTCGCGTGCGCCGAGGCTTCGAGCACCTGGTCTTCGGACTCCATGACCTGGATCAGTTCATGGTCGGGCACCTGGCCCCTGAACAGCCGCCAGAGCTTGTCGACGTTGAAGATCGCCATCACCACCGACACCACGTAGCCGATGCCGTAGATCCAGATCATCGAGATGCCGACCACGGGCGAGACGTTGGTCACCTGCAGCTCGTGCATCTCGTAGGTGCCCATGAAGAACAGCACATTGCAGAACAGCATGAGCGACTGGCTCAGGAAGAAGCAGACCTTCTTGCCCGTGCGCGGCAGGTGCTTGATGAGCGTGTCGACGCCGAGGTGCGCGCCCTCGCGCATGGCCACCATGGCGCCGATGTAGGTGAGCCAGATGAAGCAGTAGCGCGACATCTCGTCCGACACCGAGATGCCCGAGTTGAAGCCGTAGCGCAGCACCACGTTGCCGAACACCATGACGACCATCGCCACCATGCACACGACCACGAGGAACTCCAGCACGCGAAAAAAACCGTCGACTGCTCTCTTCATCACCGTCTCTCCTGTCTTGCAGTGTTGTTATGGAATGGATGGGGCCTTTCCGCGCTAGAGCGGAAAGGCCTTGAGCTGCGTGGCCGGCCGGCTGATGCGCGGCAGCTTCCTGCGCGACGCCAGCACCTGCTCGATGTCATGGCGCGCGCCGTCGATCAACACCAGCACGGCGCGCTCGGCGCCGGCCGAGTCGCGCGCGATCACGGCGTCGAGCACCGCGCGGTGCAGCGGCAGCGACGTGGCAGGCCCGTCCTTGCGGCTGGTCGAGATCTCGAAGCTGGTGCGCAGCAGTGCGCCCAGCGCGCGGCTCATCTGCACCAGCATGCGGTTGTGGCTCGAGCGGATCAGCCCCTGGTGGAAGCGCAGGTCGGGCGTGATGTAGTCGCCGCCGAACTCGATCGCGCGCTTCATGCCCGCGTAGGCGTCTTCCATCTCGGCGATGTCCTCGGCCGTGGCGCGCAGCGCGGCCAGGCCGACCGCGGCGGGCTCGACCACGCGGCGCAGGTCCTGCAGGTCGCGCAGGAACTCGGCCGACAGGCCCGCCTGCGTCTGCCAGACGATCACGTCGGCGTCGAACCAGTTCCACTGGTCCGAGGGCTGCACGCGCGTACCCACCTTCGGGCCGCTGGTCACGAGCCCCTTCGCGATCAGCGACTTGATCGACTCGCGCACCACGGTGCGGCTCACGCCCAGCGCCTCGCACAAAAGCGGCTCCGGCGGAATCGACGCGCCAGGCGCGTAGCGGCCCGCGACGATGTCGCTGCCGATGCGGTCGACCGTGTTTCCGTGGACGTTCTTGATCATGCCTGTTGCGTTGTGGTTGTTGTCCTGTCCCTGTTCCGGCCGCTCGCAAACCCTGAACGACGGATGGCGTGTCGCGCTTATCATATGATGATTGAAAATTGTTAACGGCAGGAAAAACCCTGACCTGCCAACATCCCCTTCCAGTCACGGAGACAACGATGAGCACCCCGCCGAAGAAGAAGAAACCCGAAGACCTGCGCAGCCAGCAATGGTTCGGCCGCACCGACCGCGACGGCTTCATCTACCGCAGCTGGGTCAAGGGCAAGGGCGTGCCGCACGACCAGTTCGACGGCCGC